>NZ_JAYQWM010000008.1:0-111738 GCF_036662595.1 Escherichia sp. Lx600-2
ATGGCTCATGATGTCCCTCTGGGATGCGCTCCGGATGAATATGATGATCTCATATCAGGAACTTGTTCGCACCTTCCTTAACAACGGCCCACTAGTAATAATGGCAGGATTATTTCAAGTCGGGTAAGTCGTTGTATAAGCCCTGTTTAATTCCCGCTAATGGAATAAGGTTATTCACCGCAGCGGCATAATTTACGGCGGCGACCCAGCCATCATAATTGGCATTTATTTCAGCCGATTGCGCCTGAAAGACATCTTGCTCGACGGTTAATAGATCATTCAGACTGCGTTTACCCAATTTATATTCATTTTGGTACACATCTCGCGTTTTGTGCGCACTTTCGGATTGCGCTAAACCGGCTTCTTCGCGACCCCGTGCGCCGGTCCAGTTCGCATATGCCACAGACGCTCGTTGCAGCACATCCAGTTTTGCCTGTTCGACCTGCGAGGCAGAGATTTTTTGTTGCCCTTCGGCCTGTTGCACCTGGGCAGAAACCGCGCCGCCCTGATACAGCGGCGCGTTAACGTTCAGTTGTAGCTGATCATCCCAATACGAGCGGTCGCTGGTCTGGTAGCGCGTTTTACCCCCCTGAATACTGAGCGTTGGCCAGTATTGCGCTTTCGTTTTTTCCACGCCGTACTGTGCTGACTGGCGTAAGTTTTCTGCCGCCAGCACCAGTGGGATGGACTGGTAATCAATATTCTTCAGCGATACCGGCTGCTCGGCTAATTCAGCAGGTGGCGCGGCTATCGCCTCCGGCTGTACGCCAGTGAGCACCGCCAGTTGCGCTTTGGCGCTCGCCATCTGCGCCTGATATTGCTCCAGCGTTGAGCGCATTCCGGCAATACGCGTCTGGGCCTGTAATTCATCCGACGATGAGTTCAGGCCTGCGTTAGCGCGCAATGCCGCCATGTTGTAGACGTTTTCCAGCGAGTGAATATTGCGTTGAGCCGCATCGCACAAAGCCTGATAACGACTGACTTCCATATAGGCAGTCGCCGTTTTCTCTGCAACATCGGTTAAGGTAGCCATCAATTTAAAGCGGTAGCTGTCACGGGCGGCAGTTTGCAGATTGATATCGTTGTTAGTTTTACCAAAGTCATACACCAGTTGTGTCAGGGTTATGCCATACGAAACGTTGTTATCAAGCCTGCCGCTGGAGTCCGTTTGTCGGGACGGCCCCGCGTTGCCGGTTAATCCAACGTGCGGATACCAGGCACTTTTGGCTTCATCAATTTGCGCTTCGCCAATGCCTATCTGCGCCGCCTGTTGAGTGACGTCGGGATTTCGCGCAAAGGCGCGTAATATACTTTCCTGTAAGGATAATTGGGCAACTGGCGTTACCGCTGGGGCGTTCGCCCATTGTGGCAGCGGTGCAGCAATTGCAGCTTCTCCCATCACCATAAAACTTATTAAAAAAATAAGTCCATTATTTTTACGGTTTTTAAACTGGAATCGCGCCATAGATAAGTCACTTCCTTCCAGGTCATTATTTTAACTGGTTTTTATAACCAGTCTCATTTTATTAAGAAGGGTAATAACTTGTGCATCTCTTTTGTCGATCATTGATATGGGCAAAGAAATACAGCTAAAAAGCTTATACGTTATTTATTTAGAATACACTACGACTTTTAGATTACCATCATACACATTAAGAATAATCCACGGTAATAAGTGATTAGCATCACAGATTTATCGCGTATATATCATTTTTTTGTGACTTATTTATTAAAGGAATAAGAAAGGTAATTTGAATTAAAGACAAAGGCGCAGTACAGGCAGTACTGCGCGCAGAGAGGTGTTATACGGTTTTATTGCGCTTCATGACCATTGCCACAATAAGGCTGAGTAAGATTGCACCAATAATCCATATCAACGCACGGCTGCCCTGGGACCACAGGCTGTAGATAAAGCCAACGATCACCAACAACATCACCAACGTACCTACGATAAGAATCGGCAACGAGGCGTGAATATCATGACGCAGGCGGATCGCCACCACAAACACCGCCAGATAGCAAATCAAAAAGGTGGCGCTGGCAACGCTGGCGAGTGAGCCTAAATTTAGTGCCGCCGTCATCAGCATAATCAACACCACGACAATGATGTTGCCCCAGGTACTCTGCCGCCACAGGGATTTATTCATTAGCTTCGGCAGTTCGCGTTCGCTGCCCATGTTGTCCATGATGTTAAACACGGCGAACAGGTTCGCGTTGATGGCTGAAGCCGTCGCCAGTAAAGCGCCGATGACGACGATCACATAACCCACATGCCCGAGCAGCGGAGAAGCTGCCTGCGCTACGGCGGTATCGGCATATTTTTCTAACTCTAATGCCGATACATCGCTAAGCAAAACCAGCGCCAGCGATATATAAAGCAACGTGGTAACGCCAATTGCCACCAGAAACGCCCGTGGCATAATGACCTGCGGATCTTTCACTTTATCCGCCGCGTTCGCCATCATGCCAAAGCCCGCATAGGCAAGGAAGGTTATCCCGATACAGGAGAAGAACGCACCGGAGCTGGGGGGCGCAGAGACGGAAATATGCGCCGGTTGCAGCGACCAGACACCGGCAATAATCAGCAATAACAGGATCATCATTTTAATGCCGACGAGGATCACTTCCAGCCGCCCTACCGCATGGTTGCTTAAGGAGTTGAAAAGCGTCATCACCGCAATGATCCCCAACGCGTAGAGCAAAATAAGGTGCTCCTCCTGGCTGCCTTCATGCAAAAACTGCACGGCATAAGCGCCAAAAGCACGGGCGACCATGGCGATGCTCACCGCCAGCGTCAACAGGTACAGTAACGAGAGCGCCAGCGAAAAGACGCCGTTGCCTAATCCGCGACGAAAAAAGTCGATAATACCGCCATTGCTGGGATAGCTCGCCCCCAGGCGCGCATAGGCATAACCGGAAAACATCGCCACAATACCGCCAAAAGCAAAGGCGACCCAGGTCGAGGCTTCCATTAGCAACGCGGCCTGCCCCAGCAGCGCGAAGATCCCCGCCCCCACCATTGCCCCAATGCCGATGGAAACGACGTTCCATAGACCGAGAGGTTTGTTACCGTTATTACCTTCCGTGTTCATCATGATCAGCCCTTAAACACGTTATAGCCGAGTTGCTTAGCGACCGATGCCACCATTTTTTGACCGCGAACACTGTTGCCTTCTTCGTCCAGCGGTGGTGAGAACGCGGCAATTCCCATCACGCCAGGGACGACCGCCAGAATACCGCCACCTACACCGCTTTTGCCCGGTAAACCAACGCGATACGCCCAGTCACCGGAGCGACCATACAGCCCTTCCATCATCATTTCGGCCAGAATATACGGCACGTTGTCGGCCTGAAGAACGCGTTCATGCGTCAGCGGATTCACACCCCCTGCCGCCAGCGTCGCGCCAAGCGTTGCCAGTTCAACAGTATTGATGAGCGTGGAGCACTGACGGGTGTACACGTCACAGGCTTCCATTGCATCACAATAGAGATATCCGGCGGAGTACAGCAGCCAGGCAATGGCCCGGTTATGGAAGTTGGTTGTTTGTTCCGACTGGTTGACTTCGTCAGAGAGCGCTACCAGCTCACCAGCCAGTTGCTGTTGGATATGTAAAATTCGCTGCCAGCGTTGTTCGGCATTTTCAGCGTTAATCAGGCTGGTGGTGGCAATAGCGCCAGCATTTACCAGTGGCGAAAGCGGTTTGCCGCCATGCAACTCTAAGGCGATAACTGAGTTAAAGGGCAATCCGGTCGGGTCAGCGCCAATTTTGTCCTGTACCGCCTGCGGGCCGACATCTTCTAACGCAAGGGCTAACGTACAGACTTTCGAGATGGATTCCAGTGCAAAGCGGTAATCACTGTCACCCGCACTATAGACGTTGCCATCGCAGGTCACGATAGCCACTGCCGCCAGTTGACCTGGTACATTCGCCAGAAAGGGAATGTAATCGGCATTTTGTCCGCCGTTAAGTGAGTGAAATTGGGTGTGAGCCTGATCCACTGCCTGCTGTAATTTGTTTGCATCTAACATCTTTTGTTAACTCCTTTTTATAGATGCGGGAGGTAATTCCTCACCCCGGTGCCGATTTTCAGGCATCCTGATTTAACTTAGCACCCGCAACTTAACTACAGGAAAACAAAGAGATAAATGTCTAATCCTGATGCAAATCGAGCCGATTTTTTAATCTTTACGGACTTTTACTCGCCTGGGTTATTAATTTCTTGACCTTCCCCTTGCTGGAAGGTTTAACCTTTATCACAGCCAGTCAAAACTGTCTTAAAGGAGTGTTTTATGTCACAAACTATCGACCTGACCCTGGACGGCCTGTCCTGCGGTCACTGCGTTAAACGCGTGAAAGAAAGTCTCGAACAGCGCCCGGATGTGGAACAAGCGGATGTGTCTATCACTGAAGCGCACGTTACCGGGACTGCCAGTGCAGAACAGCTGATCGAAACCATCAAACAAGCGGGTTATGACGCATCTGTAAGCCACCCAAAGGCTAAACCGCTGGCGGAGTCATCAATCCCGTCGGAAGCACTGACAGCGGTTTCTGAGGCGCTTCCGGCAGCGACCGCCGATGACGATGACAGCCAGCAGTTGCTGCTGAGCGGCATGAGCTGCGCCAGCTGTGTCACCCGCGTACAAAATGCGTTGCAAAGCGTACCGGGCGTCACTCAGGCACGGGTAAACCTGGCGGAGCGTACTGCGCTGGTGATGGGCAGTGCCTCCCCACAAGATTTAGTGCAGGCGGTGGAAAAAGCGGGCTACGGTGCGGAAGCGATTGAAGATGACGCTAAACGCCGCGAGCGCCAGCAAGAAACCGCCGTCGCTACGATGAAGCGCTTCCGCTGGCAGGCAATTGTTGCACTGGCTGTGGGTATCCCGGTAATGGTCTGGGGGATGATCGGCGATAACATGATGGTCACCCCCGATAACCGCAGCCTGTGGTTAGTTATCGGCCTGATAACCCTGGCGGTAATGGTTTTCGCCGGCGGTCATTTTTACCGCAGTGCATGGAAAAGCCTGCTAAACGGTGCGGCGACGATGGATACGCTGGTGGCGCTGGGTACTGGCGTGGCGTGGCTCTATTCGATGAGCGTCAACCTGTGGCCGCAGTGGTTCCCGATGGAAGCGCGGCATCTTTACTATGAAGCCAGTGCGATGATTATCGGTCTGATTAATCTCGGTCATATGCTGGAAGCGCGCGCACGTCAGCGTTCTTCAAAGGCGCTGGAGAAATTACTCGATTTAACTCCGCCGACGGCGCGCCTGGTTACTGACGAAGGTGAAAAAAGCGTGCCGCTGGCGGAAGTTCAGCCAGGCATGCTACTGCGCCTGACGACGGGCGACCGCGTGCCAGTAGATGGCGAGATTACCCAGGGCGAAGCATGGCTGGATGAAGCGATGCTGACGGGCGAACCTATCCCGCAGCAAAAAGGCGAAGGCGATAGCGTCCATGCCGGGACAGTGGTACAGGACGGTAGCGTGCTGTTTCGCGCCAGTGCGGTTGGCAGCCATACCACGCTATCAAGGATTATTCGTATGGTGCGCCAGGCCCAGAGCAGCAAGCCAGAAATCGGTCAGCTGGCGGATAAAATCTCAGCCGTATTTGTGCCGGTAGTAGTGGTTATTGCGCTTGTCAGTGCGGCAATCTGGTATTTCTTTGGTCCGGCACCGCAGATTGTCTATACCCTGGTGATTGCCACCACGGTGCTGATTATTGCCTGTCCGTGTGCGCTGGGGCTGGCGACGCCGATGTCGATTATTTCCGGCGTCGGGCGGGCGGCTGAGTTTGGCGTGCTGGTGCGGGACGCCGACGCGCTGCAACGCGCCAGTACACTCGATACCGTCGTGTTCGATAAAACCGGGACGCTGACCGAAGGGAAGCCGCAGGTTGTCGCAGTGAAAACATTTGCTGATTTTGACGAAGCGCAGGCGCTGCGTCTGGCGGCGGCACTGGAACAAGGTTCCAGCCATCCGCTGGCGCGGGCGATCCTCGATAAAGCAAGCGATATGCAGCTGCCGCAGGTCAACGGTTTCCGCACATTGCGCGGGCTGGGCGTGAGCGGTGAAGCTGAAGGTCATGCGTTATTGCTGGGCAATCAGGCGCTGTTAAATGACCAGCAAGTTGATACTAAAGCGATTGAAGCAGATATTTCAGCTCAGGCATCGCAAGGGGCAACGCCTGTGCTGCTGGCGGTTGACGGGAAAGCGGTAGCCCTGCTGGCAGTACGCGATCCATTGCGTAGTGATAGCGTGGCGGCGCTGCAACGCCTGCATAAAGCGGGATATCGTCTGGTGATGTTGACCGGGGATAACCCAACCACCGCCAATGCGATCGCCAAAGAAGCAGGGATTGATGAGGTGATCGCCGGAGTGCTGCCGGACGGTAAAGCCGAAGCGATCAAACGTCTGCAAAGTGAAGGACGTCAGGTGGCAATGGTGGGCGACGGCATTAACGACGCGCCAGCGCTGGCCCAGGCGGATGTCGGCATTGCGATGGGGGGCGGCAGTGATGTTGCCATTGAAACCGCGGCGATTACCCTGATGCGCCATAGCCTGATGGGCGTTGCGGATGCGCTCGCTATTTCCCGCGCAACGCTGCGCAACATGAAGCAGAACCTGCTCGGCGCGTTTATCTACAACAGCATCGGTATTCCGGTCGCCGCCGGTATTTTGTGGCCGTTCACTGGAACGTTGCTTAACCCGGTAGTTGCCGGAGCGGCAATGGCGCTCTCGTCGATTACCGTAGTGAGTAACGCCAACCGGTTGCTGCGGTTTAAACCGAAGGAATAAGTACATCATTGCGGATGCGCTGCTTTAGGGTGGCGCATTTGGCATCGACGCATGACTGCCGGATGCGGCGTAAACGCCTTCTCCGGCCTACGGTTCAGGCACAGGTTTGTAGGCCTGATAAGACGCGTAAGCGTCGCATCAGGCAATGGTACTCGGATGCCGGATGCGGCGTGAACGCCTTATCCGGCCTACGAGATGAAGCGATGTTTTGGCCTTACGCGACCTTTTTTGCACGCTCTTCACGGCGTGCCAAATATTCAGCCACTGTTTCAATCCGTCCCAATTCTTCCTGGGTGCGCATGTTGTTTTCAACTTCCCAAAGATCAACTGCCGCCTGGAGGTTTAGCCAAAAATCGACTGTGGTATCAAAAACTTTCGCCAGACGGAATGCCATTTCAGTGGTGAGTTTACGATTATTATTGATCAGTGTACTGACGCTATTACGATGAACATGCAGCAACTCTGCTAACTCATTGATTTTCAAATCGAGCGGTTCCAGATATTCATAGAGAAGAATATCTCCGGGTGTCGTCGGTTTTCTTGTTGCCTGTTTCATAGTTTTTAACTGTTGCTTCCCTGTGAATAGCGATACAAGAACATACTGAATCATACAAACACATTAAACAAGTCCCCAACTCCATTTGCGCCATCCCTCCCCGCGCGCTAGCATGATATTTCACAAAGGGAGGTCGTATGGATCTGTTGTACCGGGTAAAAACGCTTTGGGCCGCGCTGCGCGGTAATCATTACACCTGGCCTGCCATCGATATCACCCTTCCCGGCAATCGCCATTTTCATCTGATTGGCAGTATTCATATGGGTAGCCACGATATGGCTCCCCTGCCCACCCGTTTGCTCAAAAAGCTCAAAAACGCCGATGCGCTGATCGTCGAGGCGGATGTTTCCACCAGCGATACGCCTTTTGCTAATTTGCCTGCCTGCGAGGCGCTGGAAGAGCGTATTAGCGAGGAGCAATTACAAAATCTGCAGCACATTAGCCAGGAGATGGGCATTTCTCCGTCACTCTTTTCTACCCAACCGCTGTGGCAAATCGCGATGGTTCTTCAGGCGACGCAGGCACAAAAACTGGGGCTGCGGGCAGAATACGGTATCGATTACCAGCTATTGCAGGCGGCGAAGCAACAACATAAACCCGTGATTGAACTGGAAGGGGCTGAAAACCAGATTGCCATGTTGCTCCAGCTCCCTGACAAAGGACTGGCGCTGCTGGACGATACGCTGACCCACTGGCATACCAACGCACGGTTGCTGCAACAAATGATGAGCTGGTGGCTGAATGCGCCGCCGCAAAATAATGAAATAACGCTGCCCAATACGTTCAGTCAGTCGCTGTACGATGTGCTTATGCATCAGCGAAATCTCGCCTGGCGGGATAAATTACGCGCCATGCCGCCGGGGCGATATGTGGTCGCGGTCGGTGCACTACACCTGTATGGAGAAGGGAATTTGCCGCAAATGTTGCGCTAAAAAAATGGCCAATATCGCTATTGGCCCGTCAAAGAGGAATTTCATTTTTTTATTATTATGCCGTCACTTTAAGCGACGGTGTAAGTCGATTGTCGCTCAATCTCACCATCCTGCCAATACTCTTAGGCAAGATGACTCTTTTTTTTGGACCGCCATCAGGCGTATGCTTGCTTCGTTTTTTTGTTTAAGGCAGGAAAATTACCATGACACCCGCAGTTAAATTACTCGAAAAAAACAAGATTTCGTTTCAAATCCATACCTACGAGCACGATCCGGCTGAAACCAATTTTGGCGATGAAGTCGTCAAAAAATTAGGTTTGAATCCGGATCAGGTCTACAAAACGCTGCTGGTGGCAGTGAACGGTGATATGAAACACCTTGCCGTGGCCGTTACGCCGGTCGCAGGTCAACTGGACCTTAAAAAAGTAGCAAAAGCGCTGGGTGCCAAGAAAGTTGAGATGGCCGATCCGATGGTCGCGCAGCGTTCGACGGGATACCTGGTTGGGGGGATTAGCCCACTGGGGCAGAAAAAACGTCTGCCAACGATTATCGACGCCCCCGCACAAGAATTTGCCACTATTTATGTTTCCGGCGGCAAGCGCGGACTGGATATCGAACTGGCGGCAGGCGACCTGGCGAAGATCCTCGATGCCAAATTTGCTGATATCGCCCGCCGCGATTAAGCATTGTGCCGGATGCGAACATCCGGCACTTTCGGATTACTGCCAGCTCACCTCACCTTTCGGTTCATAAACACTCACATCCAGCGGCGAGCTTTTCTGGATATACGCTTTCAGCACTTCGGCATCAATAAAGCCGGTATTCACATAGCCCGGTTTGTTATCAAGGCGCGGATATCCATCACCGCCGGTGGCATTGAAGTTTAATGTCGCCATACGGTAAGTTTTCGCCGGATCGACCGGTTCGCCTTTGATTTTCAGGTCGTTCAGTTTGCCGTCTTTCGCCACAAAGCTAACGTTGGCAAATTGCGGGTAGGCACCTGAATCTGGCTTCATCTGCGCGACGGCGGTCAGGTAATCAATCACCTCTTTACCGGTCATGTCGGCATACACCACCACATTGCCGAATGGCTGCACTTTCAGCACGTTTTTATAGCTGATATCGCCTGCTTCGATAGAATCACGAATTCCGCCTCCGCTCATCACCGCAAAGTCGGCACCAGTGCGATCCATTTGTGCTGCCAGAATTAACCGCCCCATATTGGTCTGTACAAAACGCACTTTGTCACGATCGCCTTCCAGACGACCATTGGTTTCGCCTATTTTCACTTCCAGCTGCGCTTTGCCTTTGTTCTGGAACGGCGATAACAGCGAGATCATTTGCTGGTTTTCAGCGATTTCAGGGGTGTACAGCACGCGCTCGCTTTTCCCGTCTTCCCAGGTCACTTTCTTCTTCAGGTTCACCGGAATCAGCTGGTAGTTAACCATTTTCATTTCGCCATTACGAAACTCAAAATCAGCCCGTCCCACGTATTTGCCCCACTCATGTGCCTGCACAATCCAGATGCCGTTTTGTTGATCCGGTTTGCATGGCGTACCCGGCACGTAATCGACCTGTTTTTTGTTTTCTGCCGCCATGCAGACCGGATCTTGCGAGTGACCACCGACGATCATCGCCAGCGATCCGGCAGGCAGCGCGCGCGCCATCTCCACATCGCCCGGTGCGTTAGAGCCGTGCTCACCATTGTCGTAATGCCCCATATGGGTCGCCGCGATAATAATGTCTGGCTTTTCTGTCTGTTGCAGCTCCTGAATCACCAGCTTCGCTTCATCGGCGGGCTTACGGAACTCAATATCGGTGAAGTTTTCTGGGTTGCCTAACTTCGCTGTGTCATCCGTCGTCAGACCAATAACGGCAATTTTCAGATCCTGACGCTTAAACAGCGCCCATGGTTTAAACAGGCGCTCGCCGGTACTTTTCTGGTAGATATTCGCGGAAAGCAACGGGAACTTGGCCCACTTTTCCTGCTGGCGTAATACGGTGAGCGGATTATCAAATTCATGATTACCGATCGCCATCGCGTCATAGCCCACCAGATTCATACCGCGAAAATCAGGTTCGGCATCCTGTAAGTCAGACTCGGGCACGCCAGTGTTAATGTCGCCACCGGAAAGTAGCAGCACGCTACCGCCTTCAGCCGCAACCTCTTTGCGGATACCATCCACCAGCGTTTTTTGCGCCGCCAGACCATATTCGCCATATTCATTGCGCCAAAAATGCCCATGATGATCATTGGTATGCAGAACTGTAATTTTGTAGGTTTTATCCTGCTCATACGCCAGAGCAGCTTCACTCGCCAGTGTAAATGTGGTTAACAGTGCTAACGCCACGCCCCGCTGCAATAATTTCATACTTCTCTCCCTGACCTGATTTCAACGTGTTGAAAAATAGTATGACGCGACATCATAGACAAGTCTGCGTCCGGTGAAGATAAATCTGCATCCAGATTAGAAATTCTGTATTCAGCGTTGAGACTTCCTTCAGGCGGCGCATACAGGTATGTTAGTCGGGTAATAATCACAAATAAGATCATTCTTTACATCGCAACCCTGAAAAAGTGACTTTCCTATGGCAATGAGTGAACAAACCCAGCCTGTGGCGGGCGCGGCTGCGTCAACGACCAAGGCCCGAACATCGTTTGGTATTTTAGGTGCTATCAGCCTCTCACATCTGCTGAACGACATGATCCAATCGCTGATTCTGGCGATTTATCCTCTGCTTCAGTCAGAATTTTCTCTGACATTTATGCAGATTGGCATGATAACCCTCACCTTCCAGCTCGCCTCTTCGCTACTGCAACCAGTGGTCGGCTACTGGACCGATAAATATCCGATGCCGTGGTCGTTGCCAATTGGCATGTGCTTTACCTTAAGTGGTCTGGTGCTGCTTGCGCTGGCGGGCAGTTTTGGCGCAGTTCTGCTGGCGGCGGCGCTGGTCGGTACCGGTTCATCGGTCTTTCATCCGGAATCTTCTCGCGTGGCCCGTATGGCTTCCGGCGGGCGGCATGGCCTGGCACAATCTATCTTTCAGGTCGGCGGTAACTTTGGCAGTTCCCTGGGACCCTTGCTGGCGGCGGTGATTATCGCGCCTTATGGCAAAGGCAACGTTGCCTGGTTTGTGCTTGCGGCACTGCTGGCGATCGTGGTGTTGGCGCAAATCAGCCGTTGGTACTCGGCACAGCACCGAATGAATAAAGGAAAACCCAAAGCGACGATTATCAATCCACTGCCGCGCAACAAAGTGGTACTGGCGGTCAGCATTCTGTTAATCCTCATTTTCTCGAAATATTTCTATATGGCGAGCATCAGCAGCTATTACACCTTTTATCTGATGCAAAAATTCGGATTATCTATCCAGAATGCCCAGCTTCATCTGTTTGCCTTCCTGTTTGCCGTTGCGGCAGGTACGGTGATCGGCGGGCCTGTAGGGGATAAAATTGGGCGGAAATATGTGATTTGGGGCTCTATCCTCGGCGTTGCGCCGTTTACGCTGATTTTACCCTACGCCAGCCTGCACTGGACGGGGGTTTTAACGGTGATTATTGGATTTATCCTCGCTTCGGCATTCTCTGCCATTCTGGTTTACGCTCAGGAGCTGCTTCCGGGACGTATCGGTATGGTTTCTGGACTCTTTTTCGGTTTTGCTTTTGGCATGGGAGGTCTGGGAGCGGCAGTTCTGGGGCTTATCGCCGATCACACCAGCATCGAGTTAGTCTATAAAATCTGTGCTTTCCTGCCACTATTGGGGATGTTGACCATATTCCTGCCTGATAACCGGCATAAAGACTGATTTCATTGCAGCCAAAGGCAAACTTTGGCTGCATCGTTTTACAGTCGCCATAAGCCTTTCCTCTGTTAAACCGCCTTCTGTTTTCCGATCCGTGCTTTTTTTGCAGCTAATTCCATTTTTCTGCAAAATTCAATAATTATTCATGAACATCATCAATGAAATTGTCATAAACTATTACCTGTAATTTTGGTTTTCCCGGCCAAAAATGGACAATAACCACCAGGAAAAGGAGACGGAATGCATCACGCCACCCCGCTTATCACCACCATTGTTGGCGGCCTTGTGCTCGCCTTTATCCTCGGCATGCTGGCCAATAAACTACGTATTTCTCCTCTGGTGGGATATCTGTTAGCGGGTGTGCTGGCAGGACCATTCACTCCGGGCTTTGTTGCCGATACCAAGCTTGCGCCGGAACTGGCTGAACTGGGCGTCATTCTGTTGATGTTTGGCGTGGGTCTGCACTTTTCGCTGAAGGATTTGATGGCGGTAAAGGCCATCGCCATTCCCGGCGCGATCGCCCAGATAGCCGTGGCGACGCTGCTGGGTATGGCGCTCTCTGCCGTGCTGGGCTGGTCGTTAATGACCGGTATCGTGTTCGGTTTATGTCTTTCCACCGCCAGTACCGTGGTGTTACTGCGCGCACTTGAAGAACGGCAATTAATTGACAGTCAGCGTGGGCAAATCGCCATCGGTTGGTTGATTGTGGAAGACCTGGTAATGGTTCTGACGCTGGTGTTGCTGCCCGCAGTGGCAGGAATGATGGAACAGGGCGATGTGGGCTTTGCCACTCTTGCAGTCGATATGGGGATCACCATCGGCAAAGTGATCGCGTTTATCGCCATTATGATGCTGGTAGGTCGCCGTCTGGTGCCGTGGATTATGGCACGCAGCGCGGCAACCGGTTCTCGCGAGCTGTTTACCCTGTCGGTGCTGGCGCTGGCGTTAGGGATTGCCTTTGGTGCGGTAGAGCTGTTTGATGTCTCCTTTGCACTCGGTGCGTTCTTTGCCGGGATGGTACTGAACGAGTCTGAACTGAGTCACCGTGCCGCCCACGATACGCTGCCATTGCGCGACGCGTTTGCGGTGCTGTTTTTTGTCTCCGTCGGGATGTTGTTTGATCCGTTAATTCTGATTCAGCAACCGCTGGCAGTGCTGGCGACGCTGGCGATTATTCTGTTTGGTAAGTCGTTAGCCGCATTTTTCCTGGTGCGACTGTTTGGTCACTCCCAACGTACGGCATTAACTATCGCCGCCAGCCTGGCGCAAATTGGTGAGTTCGCGTTTATCCTGGCGGGACTGGGCATGGCGCTGGATCTGTTGCCGCAAGCCGGGCAGAACCTGGTACTGGCAGGTGCGATTTTGTCGATTATGCTCAACCCGGTCCTGTTTGCGCTGCTGGAGAAATATCTGGCGAAGACCGAAACGCTGGAAGAGCAGACGCTGGAAGAGGCAATCGAAGAAGAGAAGCAGATCCCAGTGGATATTTGCAACCATGCGCTACTGGTTGGTTACGGTCGTGTAGGCAGCCTGCTGGGGGAGAAATTGCTCGCCTCTGATATTCCGCTGGTGGTGATTGAGACGTCACGAACCCGTGTTGATGAGCTGCGAGAGCGTGGGGTCCGCGCTGTATTGGGCAATGCGGCGAACGAAGAAATTATGCAACTGGCGCATCTGGAATGTGCAAAATGGCTGATCCTGACGATTCCCAACGGTTATGAAGCAGGCGAGATTGTGGCGTCTGCCCGCGCGAAAAACCCGGATATTGAGATTATCGCCCGCGCCCATTATGACGATGAAGTGGCGTATATCACCGAACGTGGCGCGAATCAGGTAGTGATGGGTGAGCGTGAAATTGCCCGTACTATGCTGGAACTGCTGGAAACGCCACCGGCGGGTGAGGTGGTGACGGGGTAAACGGTGGTTGCCGAATGTAGAATATGAAAAATATGTAGGCATGATAAGACGCGCCAGCGTCGCATCAGGCATCGAGAGCCAAATGCCAGATGCTTATACCGCGTTGGGAGTAATCAATTCCGAGGCTTCGTCCCATGAAATGAAGCCCTCTTCCCACCAGGTACGATCAAGCAGCCCTTTGTCTGGCTGAATATTTGCAGCATCTTCCTGAAAATAGCGGCAGGCTCGTTCGCGGGCCTGCTCCGCCAGTTCGGCAGTGGTATAAATACCGAGGAAGACGTAATCATCAGCCTCATCGTCACGAATGTGCCACAGGCTGTAAACCATCGGCTCGACGGGATCGTCTGCCTGTGTAACGGGAAAATCACCCCAGAGATCCTGGTTAAGAATGTATTCAATAAACTGAAAATTTTCCGGGGAATCCACAAAACCTGGCTTATTTTCCACGTCCTTTTTGCCCTGCAAAGCCCGTTCATAACGGGTGTAAATACCGATTTCTTTCATATCGCCAAAATGCGTATGTTGCAGATACCATACTTTTTTCATTCTATGCGTCCATGTCAGAAGTAAAAAAAGACGCCGGGATTGCCCTGTTTGGATAAATCGCATTGCCGGATGCGATGCTGGCGCATCTTATCCGGCCTACGGGTGCCATTTGGTTACATCCGATGAGTTAACGATCCCAGTAAGACTCTTCCAGACTGTCTTCACGCTCCGGCAAGCCGCGCGTTAAACGAGGTGAATGCTGGTTCAGTACCTGATAGCTCACACGGTTAGCATATTTACACACCTGCGCTAACGATGAATAAGTTAACCAGGTGAATTTATGTTTGCTGGAGTTTGGTACGTTGCTACGGTGGTAGCTGTTGGCGGTAATGTCATGCAGCAACGCTGCCAGTGCGCCATCCCCTGCTCCGTTGGTGTTCATGATTTTTTCCGGCCCGCCCATGTACGGCGCAATGTGCGAATAAACGCGCAGCGGATTCTGGCAATCCTTGTGGCGCATGGCGCGGCTAAACTCATACTGGTTGAATTCCGCTATAGCGCCCGGCAGCAGCGGATGCTGGGTTTTACGTTTCGCTTCGTCTTCGGTAAAGCCCGCCATATACAAGCCGATTGGCCCGGCGGTGCACAGCACCAGATCTACCCAGTCCAGCGCCTTGTCAGATGCCAACAATGGATCGCTTTCTCCGGTCAACGCTTCGGCTTCATCTTCGTTCATCGCAAGGATAGAAACGTGGTCTTTGAGGAATTGCTGCCACCACTGCGGATTCTCTGCAATGACAAACTTGGTGCCCAGCGTCAGCACCACCGGTACGTTATATTTCTTCGCGTACTCAATGGCTTTCATAGTTGCTTCCGGCATGGGTTCACCCGGCTTGCAACGCACCAGATAAGAGGTGAGAACCAGAGCCGAGGCTCCGGCAATCACATCTTCCGGAATACTTTCAGCCCGCAGCTGGTTCATGTGTCCAGGGCTGATAGCAAAGGTACGTTCCCCGGACTCGCCAATCAGCGTAAAGCAACGACCAATCGGGCCATCCACGCCTTGTAGATAGTTAAGATCGGTACGGCTGGAGGTGTTACACAGGTAACGATAGGCATAGCTGCCAATTTCAATATTGCTGCACATGACGCCCAGCAGCACCGAACGGTCGTCCGCGAGCACCGAGTAGTTATGCATGGTGTTACCAATGGTGCCACCCGCAAACTGATGGGTAATCAGGTTTTTCTGTTTTAGTTCCTGATAAAGCGCTTCGGCTACATCATCCTCAATCACCAGTGAATGCCCGGCGCTTAATCCATAACGCTCAATGAATTCATCATCCACTTTCGCTTCAATATCGACCAGCGTTTGATCGATACCCACTACCCAGGCGGCGCTGGTTTCGTTTTCTGGCTGGAATTGCTGAAGCAGCGGATCGCGTGCATTTACGGGGAAGTAATGTTTGGATTTACGTTTACCGGGAAATTTCATGGTTGTTTTTACGGGTGGTTAACTGAGCGGCGAATGTTAACACAATCTGACGGGAGCGCGCGAGACGCAGCCAGTTTCAATATCAGCAGGCGGGATCGCATTTTCATGGCAGTGGTTCCTTACAATGACGTAATTTGAAAGGAGTTTTTGTATGAAGCCGGAAAACAAATTACCTGTTCTGGACCTTATTTCTGCTGAAATGAAGACCGTTGTGAATACTCTTCAGCCGGATTTACCGCCCTGGCCCGCAACAGGAACGATTGCTGAGCAACGACAGTATTACACGCTTGAGCGCCGATTCTGGAATGCGGGCGCTCCAGAAATGGCAACCAGAGCTTACATGGTTCCAACAAAATATGGGCAGGTGGAAACACGTCTCTTTTGTCCGCAGCCAGATAGCCCAGCGACGCTATTTTATTTGCATGGAGGCGGTTTTATTCTCGGCAATCTCGATACCCACGATCGCATCATGCGCCTGCTGGCAAGCTACAGCCAATGTACGGTGATTGGTATTGATTACACCCTTTCACCTGAAGCGCGTTTTCCGCAAGCGATAGAGGAAATTGTGGCTGCCTATTGTTATTTCCACCAGCAGGCGGAGGATTATCAAATCAATATGTCCCGCATTGGCTTTGCCGGTGATTCCGCAGGTGCCATGCTGGCGCTCGCCAGTGCGTTGTGGTTGCGTGATAAACAGATCGATTGCGGTAAAATTGCGGGTGTTTTGCTGTGGTATGGGCTTTACGGATTACGGGATTCCGTGACGCGTCGTCTGTTGGGCGGTGTCTGGGATGGCTTAACGCAACAGGATTTGCAGATGTATGAAGAGGCGTATTTAAGCAACGACGCGGACCGCGAGTCGCCGTATTACTGTCTGTTTAATAATGATCTCACTCGCGAAGTTCCGCCCTGTTTTATTGCCGGGGCGGAGTTCGATCCGCTGCTGGATGACAGCCGTCTGCTTTACCAGACGTTAGCGGCGCATCAGCAGCCCTGTGAGTTCAAACTCTACCCAGGCACGCTGCACGCCTTTTTGCATTATTCACGGATGATGAAAACCGCCGACGAGGCTCTTCGCGACGGCGCTCAGTTCTTTACCGCTCAGCTTTAGCGATACGCGGCAACAAGATTAGCCATCATTTCGATATGTTCCGGCGTGGCATTAAGCGCCGGAATATATTCATATTTTTTCCCGCCGGCACCGAGGAAGACCTCACGGTTTTGCTCGGCAATCTCTTCCAGCGTCTCCAGACAATCCGCAGCAAAGCCCGGGCACATCACCTGAATATGACCTACGCCTTTTTCTCCGAGCATTTTCAGCGTTTCGTCGGTATAAGGCATCAGCCAGGGTTCCCGACCAAAGCGCGACTGAAAGGTCATCATCACTTTTTCCGGTGCCATCCCTAATGCGGAAACCAGTTCACGAGTCGTTGTGCGGCAACGTTGCGGGTAATCATCGCCTTCATCTGCATAACGCTGGGGAATGCCATGATAAGAGAGCAGCAGCAGATCCGGTTCGCCATGTTTGGCAAAAGAAGCGCGTACGCTGTTCGCCAGTGCATTAATGTAATCGTGGTTATCGGCGTAATCACGTATAAACGATATCCCCGGAATGCTACGTTTGCGCGCCAGAATGCGTGCCAGTTCATCCCATACCGCACCGACCGTTGAACAGGAGAATTGCGGATAAAGCGGCAGCACCACAATATGATCTACATGCTCTGCCAGTAGTTCATCTACGGCGCTTTCCAGTGATGGCGAGCCGTAGCTCATTCCCAGCGCTACGGGCGTCTCCGGTAAACGTTGTGCCAGCGCCTGCTGTTGCTGGCGGCTGTAAACCATCAGCGGCGAGCCACCTTCCATCCAGACAGAGGCATACAGCTTCGCCACACGCGGCGAGCGCAGCGGCAAAATCACGCCGCGCAGCAATGGCCACCATAACAACCGTGAGGTATCAACCACGCGTCTGTCGCTTAAAAATTGTTTCAGATAGCGTTTTACCGCTTCAGGTGTGGGGGCATCGGGCGTACCCAGGTTTGCCAGCAGGATACCGGTTTTAGTCTGACGCATTACCGCCTCTTATCGATTCAACTTGTTGATAATTGTAGCGGAAAAGTGAGGAAGAAGAACTAATTGCTGTGAGAGGTATTGCCTGAGGTGGATGAGCAGACCTGCCCGAAAGCAGATCTGCTGCGGCTTGATTAGCCGAGGATTTTTTCCAGATCAGCGCGAACTTCAGCAACCGGCTTGGTGCCGTCAACTTTCGCGTATTTGGTATTACCCGCTTCCGCTTCTTTGGAGTAGTAGCCGATCAGCGGTGCTGTCATCTGATGGTATTCAACCAGACGTTTACGTACGGTTTCTTCCTGATCGTCTTTACGGGTAGTCAGTTCTTCACCGGTAACGTCGTCTTTGCCTTCTACTTTCGGCGGATTGAATTTAACGTGATAAACACGACCAGACGGCGCATGAACGCGGCGGCCTACGATACGATCAACAATCAGTTCGTCCGGTACGTCGAATTCCAGAACGTAATCAACATTGATGCCCGCTTCTTTCATCGCGTCTGCCTGCGGAATGGTACGCGGGAAGCCGTCCAACAGGAAACCATTACGGCAGTCTTCCTGAGCAATGCGCTCTTTAACCAGCGCGATCACCAGTTCGTCGGTAACCAGTTTGCCAGCATCCATAATGTCTTTTGCTTGTTTACCCAGCTCGGAGCCAGATTTGACCGCAGCACGCAGCATATCGCCAGTGGAGATTTGCGGAATACCATATTTCTCCATGATGAACTGAGCCTGAGTCCCTTTCCCCGCGCCCGGAGCGCCAAGCAGAATGATACGCATTGCGAAAATCCCCTTAAAATGTGTCGATTTTTTTGAAAAAGCGATAAACGATACCACCAACAGGCGATTGCCTCAAGAAAGGCACCTGAGGCTGAAACGGTTAATGGCGAGATAATTTGCGGAAAGTGCAGATGATGAAAAGAAAAATGCCGGATGACACGAAGGTCATCCGGCATTACATCAGGAAACCAGCAGCTGGTTCATACGACGAATAAACAGGTTCGGATCTTCCAGCGTGCCGCGTTCTGCCAGCAGCGCCTGATCCAGCAGCAGTTCTACCCACTCGCTGAACTTCGCTTCATCTTCAGTATCTGCCGCACGTTTCACCAGTACGTGATCCGGGTTCAGTTCGAAGATGTATTTCACTTCCGGCACTTTCTGGCCCGCTGCGGCAAACAGTTTCGCCATCTGAGTGCTCATTTCGTCCGCATCAGTAGAGACAATCGCTGGCGTATCGGTCAGACGGTGAGTCAGACGGACATCTTTCACGCGCTCGCCGAGCAGGGCTTTCACACGGTCGATGAACGGAGTCAGTGCTTTCTCCGCTTCTTTCGCGCTCTCATCAACTTCGTCAGCCAGTTTTTCCAGCGACTCGTCAACTTTAGACACCGACTGGAACGGTTTACCGTCGAACTCAGTCAGATAGTTCATCATCCACTCATCGATGCGGTCGGAAAGCAGCAGAACTTCGATGCCTTTCTTACGCAGCAGTTCCAGGTGCGGGCTGCTCTTCGCTGCCGCGTAGCTGTCTGCGGTGATGTAGTAGATTTTCTCCTGCCCTTCTTTCATGCGGGAAACGTAGTCTTCCAGAGACACGGTCTGCGCAGAAGAGTCAGTATGGGTAGAAGCAAAACGCAGCAGTTTCGCAATCGCTTCCTGGTTAGCGAAATCTTCCGCCGGACCTTCTTTCAGTACCAGGCCAAACTGTTGCCAGAAGGTCTGGTATTTTTCGGCGTCGTCTTTCGCCAGTTTTTCCAACATTTGCAGCACACGCTTGGTCAGCGCATTGCGCAGGTTACGGGTTACGGTGCTGTCCTGGAGGATTTCACGGGAAACGTTCAGCGGCAGATCGCTGGAGTCAATCAGACCACGCACGAAGCGCAGATAGTTCGGCATGAACTGTTCTGCGTCGTCCATGATGAACACACGCTGAACATACAGTTTCAGGCCGTGTTTATGATCGCGGTTCCACATATCCCACGGAGCCTGGGACGGGATGTACAGCAGGCTGGTGTACTCCTGCTTACCTTCAACGCGGTTGTGGCTCCAGGTCAGCGGATCGTTAAAGTCGTGGGCGATGTGTTTGTAGAACTCTTTGTACTCTTCATCGGTGATTTCCGACTTGTTACGAGTCCACAGCGCCTGCGCTTTGTTAATTTTCTCCCAGGAGATAACGGTTTCGCCGTCTTTCTCTTCGCGTTTTTCGATCTCTACCGGCAGCGCGATATGGTCGGAGTATTTGCTGATGATGGAACGCACGCGCCAGTCATCGAGGAACTCGTCTTCGCCTTCACGCAGATGCAGGGTGATTTCAGTGCCACGATCTTCTTTGGTGATGTCGGCAACGGTGTATTCACCTTCGCCAGCCGATTCCCAGAAGACGCCGTTTTCTGGTTTTTCGCCTGCCGCGCGAGTACGCACGGTCACTTTGTCGGCCACGATAAACGCAGAGTAGAAACCAACACCAAACTGACCGATCAGCTGACTGTCTTTCGCCTGGTCAGAACCCAGCGATTCAAGGAATGATTTGGTGCCGGATTTAGCGATAGTCCCCAGATGGTCAATCACTTCGTCGCGGGTCATCCCCACGCCGTTATCGGAAATGGTCAGCGTACGCTTGTCTTTATCGAAAGAGACACGAACGCGCAGTTCGCCATCACCTTCGTACAGGTCCGGGTTAGAGAGCGCGCGGAAACGCAGCTTGTCCGCCGCATCGGAGGCGTTAGAGATAAGCTCACGCAGGAAGATTTCTTTATTGGAATAGAGAGAATGGATCATCAGGTGCAGAAGCTGTTTCACTTCTGACTGAAAACCACGAGTTTCTTGTCCTTTCATGTAGGTCTACCTCAATAATGCCATTTTAAGGTTAAAAACAGGATGAGGGAGAGATGGGGACAAGGGAGAATAATTTCAAGCGAGAGCAGGTGATCCTGCTCTCGTTTGCTTAAAAACGAATCTTATGACGCCCGGCAAGGGAGTGTGACAGCGTGGTGCCATCGACCATTTCCAGCTCGCCGCCAACCGGTACGCCATGAGCGATTCGGCTGGCTTCCACGTCATATTGCGCGCAAAGCTCGGCAATGTAGTTAGCGGTAGCTTCACCTTCAACCGTAGGGTTGGTGGCGAGGATCACTTCAGTGATTTTTTCCTCTGCCAGACGCTGTTCCAGACGATCAAGGCCGATATCATCCGGACCGATGCCGTCCAGCGGTGACAGATGTCCCATCAACACAAAATAACGACCTGAAAACTGCCCCGTCTGCTCAATGGCGTAAATGTCCGCCGGACTCTCCACCACGCAGATTTGACCGTTTTCCTGACGACGCGGATTTGAACAGATGTTACAGACTTCCTGTTCAGTGAAGGTGCGACAATCGGCGCAGTGGCCGATTTCCGACATCGCCCGGGTGAGCGCCTGCGCCAGACGCATCCCGCCGCTACGATCGCGCTGAAGCAGCGTGAACGCCATACGCTGCGCCGACTTCGGGCCAACGCCCGGCAGACAGCGCAGTGCTTCCATAAGCTGTGTTAACAGCGGGCTGGTTTGCATCAGAACGGCATCTTAAAGCCAGGCGGCAGCTGCATTCCGGAGGATACAGAAGCCATTTTTTCTTTCTGCGTTTCTTCAATACGACGTGCTGCGTCGTTGAATGCTGCAGCCACCAGGTCTTCCAGCATCTCTTTGTCGTCTTCCAGCAGGCTCGGGTCGATCTCTACGCGACGGCAGTTGTGTGCACCGTTGATGGTCACTTTTACCAGACCTGCGCCAGATTCGCCGGTGACTTCCAGCTGCGCGATCTCTTCTTGCATTTTCTGCATTTTTTCT
The DNA here is from genome assembly GCF_036662595.1 of Escherichia sp. Lx600-2. Lineage (NCBI taxonomy): Bacteria > Pseudomonadati > Pseudomonadota > Gammaproteobacteria > Enterobacterales > Enterobacteriaceae > Escherichia > Escherichia sp. Lx600-2. Next base: position 21,879 of record NZ_JAYQWM010000008.1, read on the forward strand.
TGCATCTGCTGGGCTTGCTTCATCAAGTTACCCAGACCGCCTTTACCAAACATAGGTTTCTCTCTCAATCACGTTAAGGATGACGAACGTAAGCTGTGCTTACGATCAAATGGGGCGGATACTTTCTTCATCCAGCTCCGCATCGAAAAACCGACGCAGGGTCTGAATATTATTATCCGCAATAATGGACTCGCGCGCCTGCGCAAGTTTTTCTTCGTATATCGCCTGACGCCACTCCAGCGGCGTACGCACCGCGGGATTATCATCTTCAACGATAGTCAGTTCAACCGTTGAACCTTTTAACATGCTCAACGCTTCAGCCAGTTTTTGCTGTGCACCGCGGTTGTTCAAATGCCGCTGAGAGGAGCGCAAATGCAGACATACTGCGTTGTCGCTCTCCTCTTTCCAGGCATTTAACGCCACCTGTTCGACCAGTTTTGGTAGCGAAAGTTGGCTCACCTGTGCCGCCCACGGGTCGCGCTCAATGGCTTCTGCCGCTAGCTTCGCCGCCAGTTCCGGCGTTTTTTCATGTTCCAGCGCTTTTTTCAGCGCCTTCGGCGTGGCGACCACTTCTTTTTGCTGCATCACCGGAGTGGTCGCCTTCCAGCGATACGCTTCTTTTTTGGCTGGCGCTTTTTCCAGCGCCGATGGCACCGGACGCGCCTGAACGCGATCGGTGACCGAAGCCAGTCTTTCCAGCGCAGCGTTATTCACCGGCCGCGCGCGGGTAGCGGCTGCCGGTTCACTCTTTTTTGCTTTGGTTGCTCCCTGCACGCGCTGCAACTGCTGGCGCGCCGCCAGCACCTGGCTGGTGGTTTCCGGGAGCGGTACAGTCGGTGCCTGCTGCGGCGCTGATTGCGGTTGCGGCGGCACCTGGGTTGGCGTCATTACTGCCATTGGCGCGACGGGTGCAAAGGACTGGCGTGGCACTTCTGGCTCAGGCAGCGGCATACGCGGATGGAACGCCAGCGCGCGCAGCAGCGTCATCTCAACGCCCATGCGGCGGTCCGGCGCATACGGTAATTCTTTGCGACCAATCAACAGCGTCTGATAGTAAAGCTGAATATCCGTCGGCGGTATGGTGCGCGCCAGTTCACGCATCCGCAGCTCGATGGCGGCCATGTCGTTGCCAAGTGCAGCAGGCGAAAGTTGTACCATCGCAATACGATGCAACAGGCCGAGCATTTCCACCAGCAACGCTTCCCACTCGATACCACGGGCAGCGGCTTCATTAATCAGCGCCATTACGCGCTCGCCGTTGGCCTCGACCATCGCTTCAACCAGCGACAGCGCCTGATCGTCGTCAAGCGTACCCAGCATCGCACTGACCGCCTGGGTTGAAACCTGGCCGTCACCGCTGGCAATCGCCTGGTCGGTCAGACTTAAGGCATCTCGCAGGCTGCCTTCAGCGGCGCGCGCCAGCAATTGCAGCGCCCGCGGCTCGTGAGCGATATGTTCTTCGTTGAGGATGTGCTCAAGCTGATGGCGAATTTGCTCGACATCCAGCGCCTTGAGATGAAATTGCAGACAGCGTGACAAAATCGTCACCGGCAATTTCTGTGGATCGGTCGTCGCCAGCAGAAACTTAACGTGCTCCGGCGGCTCTTCAAGGGTTTTTAACAGTGCGTTAAAGCTGTGACGCGACAGCATATGCACTTCGTCGATGAGATAAACTTTGAAACGACCACGCGCCGGAGCGTACTGGACGTTATCCAGCAGGTCGCGAGTGTCTTCAACTTTCGTGCGCGAGGCGGCGTCGATTTCAATCAGATCGACAAAGCGCCCCTGCTCGATTTCACGACAGTTATCGCACACGCCGCACGGCGTCGCGGTAATGCCGGTTTCGCAGTTTAGCCCCTTCGCCAGCAGTCGGGCGATAGAGGTTTTTCCGACGCCACGGGTGCCGGAAAAAAGATAAGCATGATGAATACGCCCTAACGACAAGCCGTTCGCCAGTGCGGTCAGCACATGTTCCTGGCCGACGACGTCAGCAAAGGTTTGTGGGCGCCATTTTCGGGCTAAGACCTGATAACTCATTGGCAGGCTCTGAAACGCTGGAAGGTGGATTCACGAAGGGGTAATGCTAACACAGCCCCGTCAGAACGGCGAGGCTGAATGCACATCTTGTGCTGTCCGTAGCGTGGGCAGCACAAGACTGGCGATAATTAATGGCCCGGGAACGGGACAAGGCTGTAGCTGGTAATGCCCTGTTTTTCGAGACGCTGTTCGCCGCCGAGATCGAACAGGTTGATAATGAACGCAGCGTCAGCCACTTCACCACCCAGACGACGGATCAGTTTAACGGTCGCTTCGATAGTGCCGCCGGTTGCCAGCAGATCGTCCACCACCAGAACTTTGTCGCCCGGTTTGATGGCATCAACGTGGATTTCCAGCTGATCGGTGCCGTATTCCAGATCGTAAGTTTCACTGATGGTTTCACGCGGCAGTTTGCCCGGTTTACGGACCGGTACAAAGCCAACGCCCAGACCCAGAGCTACCGGAGCGCCAAACAAGAAGCCACGCGCTTCGGTGCCGACAACTTTGGTAATGCCCGCATTTTTGTAACGCTCAACCAGCAAGTCGATGCTGAGAGCGTAAGCTTTCGGGTCTTCCAGTAAGCTGGTGACATCGCGGAAAAGAATGCCGGGTTTTGGGTAGTCCTGAATGCTTTTGATGCTATTTTTGAGATACTCAAGCTGCTGTGCAGTCGCGGTCATAAGTGTATGCCTGCTTGTTACGGTGGTACTCACGGCGCGTTTTAAACGTATCAAAAGTAACAGTTGTTTAACCTTTGACCGCCTGCGCCTGTGCTCGAAAACGCCAGAATGTACTGGCTGTACGCAATAATTGCAACTGCGATTGTTGTGCTTCAGTGCTTTTCTTGCTTTTCATCAATCACCGGAATTCGCCACATATAGAAAAGCAAACAGGCGAGAATTACCAGCAACATGATGCGCACCCATGGCATCTGGACGAACCACAGAGAAATGGCAAACGTGAGCAAAATAAGCAAAATCGCCCGCGGTTTGACGCCGCGCGGCATCGCATGATGTTTCTGCCAGAAACGTAGATAGCTGCCAAACCATGAGCGGTACAGCAACCAGGCGTGAAAGCGCGGGGAAGAACGGGCAAAGCACCAGGCCGCCAGCAGGATAAACGGCGTCGTCGGTAATACCGGTAATACCACGCCCAGCGTACCCAGCACTACCGCCAGCCAGCCAATGATGATTAAAATGATTCGTTGCATATTGAGTGTTGTCAGCTTACAGAGTGGCTACTTTAGCATAACAATTATCATTTTCATTGAGGTCTTATCGTGAAAACCGCCCTGCTGCTGGAAAAACTGGAAGGACAGCTCGCTACGCTGCGTCAGCGTTGTGCCCCGGTGTCACAGTTCGCCACGCTAAGTGCTCGTTTCGACAGGCATCTTTTTCAGACTCGTGCGACAACACTACAGGCTTGTCTCGACGAGGCGGGCGATAATCTGGCTGCGCTTCGTCATGCAGTTGAGCAACAGCAACTGCCGCAAGTCGCCTGGCTGGCAGAACATCTGGCGGCGCAACTGGAAGCCATCGCGCGTGAAGCCTCCGCCTGGTCATTGCGCGAGTGGGACAGTGCGCCACCGAAAATTGCCCGCTGGCAGCGTAAACGTATTCAGCATCAGGATTTTGAGCGGCGGCTACGTGAGATGGTTGCCGAACGCAGAGCCCGCCTGGCGCGGGTGACCGATCTCGTGGAACAGCAAACGCTGCATCGTGAAGTGGAAGCCTATGAAGCGCGCCTGGCACGCTGTCGCCATGCGCTGGAAAAAATCGAAAACAGGTTAGCGCGTTTAACCCGCTAGCAATGGAGAGAGTATGTCACTGGAAAATGCCCCTGACGATGTCAAACTGGCTGTCGATTTGATTGTGCTGCTGGAGGAAAATCAGATCCCTGCCAGTACCGTGCTGCGCGCGCTGGATATTGTAAAGCGTGATTATGAAAAGAAGTTACAGAGCGATGAGGCTTCACAAAGCGAGTAAAAAATAAAGGGCGGCATCACTGTCGCCCTTTATTGTCCTTACCCTACCGCTGGCGTCGGGTCGTCGCCTTTGTAGTCGCGTTTTACTTCCGTCACCTCGCCCTTCTCGTTGTGCAGATGCACTTCAAGCTGGTTAAAGGCAATGTTGATGTCGTTTTCACGGCACAGCTGATCGATAGTACGGTTCAGCTCATCGACAGTACGGCTACGGTCACGCAGTTCACGCACATACAGACGCAGCTCATGATCCAACGTGCTGGCACCAAACGCCGTAAAGAAGACTTCCGGCATTGGTTCGTGCATCACCCTTGGGTGCTCAGTCGCCGCCTTCAGTAACACTTTACGCACTTTTTCCAGATCGGAGCCATAGGCCACGCCGAGACGGATCACCAGACGCGTAGTAGTGTCAGTCAACGACCAGTTGATCAGACGCTCGGTAACAAACGCTTTGTTCGGGATGATCACTTCTTTGCGATCGAAATCGGTAATCGTTGTCGCACGAATACGGATCTTACTTACCGTCCCCGAGAAGCTACCAATGGTTACCGTATCGCCAATACGCACCGGACGTTCGAATAGAATGATCAAACCGGAGACGAAGTTACCGAAAATTTCTTGTAAACCAAAACCAAGACCTACGGATAATGCTGCGGCCAGCCACTGGAGTTTATCCCAAGAGACGCCCAGCGATCCGAACACCGTCATCGCACCAACGGCAATAATGATGTAGTTAAGGATGGTAGTAATGGCATACGACGCGCCCTGGCGCATATTCAGTCGCGAGAGCACCAGCACTTCCAATAAACCAGGCAGGTTGCGAATCAACGCCCAGGCCACCATTGAGGCGATAATCGCAAACAACAGACTGCCCATGGTGACGTTTTTCACCACCGCAGCGCCAGCTTCAGTGCCGTTGTAATGCCAGAGCGTGATGCTGTCGAGATAGCTGAACACGGTGATCAAATCGGACCAAATTGCCCAGAACATGACACCGAACAGCGCAAACATCAGCAACATGGTAATACGCAGCGTCTGCTGGTTAACCTGTTCCAGTGCAATGGTGGGTTCTTCCGGCGGTTCGGCACCTTCTGCGCCCTCTTTCACCAGATTCTGCCGACGCGCCAGCGCACGACGCCAGGCGATACGCCGCGCCGCTACGCTTAAGCCGCGCAATACCGTCTGGTAGAGCAAGTTCCAGATGATCACCAGATAAACGGTTTCAATCCAACGCCCGGAGAGGCGCAGCGTGGTGTAGAAATAACCCGTGGCAGTCAGCACCATCAATGCAATCGGGATAATCGACAGCACGGTAATGGTGACCAGTCGCATGGTGTGCGACTCTTTATCACGCCAGCTTTCGCGGCACATTGGCCATACCAGGAAGGCAATCAGCAGCAGGTTGAAGAAAATCATCGCCTGCCCCAGCACATCATCCATCAGATGCAGCGGGGAAAGTTCTGCTACCACAGACCAGAAATGGATAGGCAGCAATGCGAGACTGATGCGGACAATTTGCCGACGCCAGTGGCTGGTCTGCTGTTCCGGCATGCCGAAGTGACGCACGGCAACGCCGTTCTTCTCTAGTACCTTCCAGCACAGGCCAAACACCAGCCAGAAAATCGCCAGTTTTTTACTGAACGACCATAGCAGTTCGCTGATGTTGAGCTGCATGGTCAACAGAATCAGGCCAACCGCGAGAATAATCAGGCACACCGGCAGTGCACGGATCAGGTCGATAAGGATCGCTTTTGGTGTGTTGAGCTGGCTGTCGTTACGCAGGGAACCCACAGCGGAAGCCAGTTTTTGTTGATACGCTTTCAGCCACCCCAGACGCCAGTGGATCAGCCCGGCAATCAACAGCAGCGGCAAACCAGCGAGGAAAGCGATAAAAACGGCGGGCCAGGCTTTTTCCCAGTTCACCGTAATTTTCATCGACTTAAATTCATCTTTCAGGCTTTGCGGGAACGCTTTGATCCAGTCCCAGTCCATTGGACGGTTACTGTTCACCCAAAAGATTTGCTGAGTCAGGATGGATTTCAGGTTTTTCGACACACTCATTAACTGCTGCTGGTTGATTTGCAGGTTAATGGCCATCATCAGCTGGTTACCCAACTGTTTGTTGAGTTGATCCAGCAATTCGCGACGCATATCAACCACTTGCAATAACGCATCGTGAACTTCGCTGTTGACTTCGTTGGTGTGACCTTCTTCCAGTTTGTTGACGAACGCATCGCTCTGGAAGAGTGCATCACGCTGCTGGTTAACTTCAAACTGTTCGAGACGCAAATCCGCGATGCGGTTGGTCATGTTTTCCAGTTCATCCGCCGAGGGCAGCGTTTGTTGTTGCTGGTAAAGGATACGAGACAACAGCAGGCTGCCCTTCAGGACGGCAATCTGCTCTTTAATATTGCGTTCCGATTGCAGCGCCCGCTCCAGCCAGTTTTTGACTTTAATGTTTTGCTGCATCAACTGATTACCGTTTTCAGTCGCGGTAATCAGACGCTGACTTAACTGCTGGTTAATTTCCAGTTCCTGCTTCACCAGCGGATTAGCCTGAATACGCGCGGCTTCATCCGGGGAGACGGCTTCCTGCGCCGTTTTTTCGGTTAAAGTCAGGCGCTTGCTGTTTACCGCTTCTTGCAACAGCTGCAACTGGTGCTCCAGACGGGCGCTGTTCGCCGTCACGTAATCACGTTGCTTTTGCAAGGTATCCTGCAAGACGGTATTCCCTTCCAGGCTTTTACGCTGCTGGTCAATCTCCGCATTCAGCAACGCCTGCTGAGCCTGCATTAACACTTTCTGGCTGGGACGTAAGGCAGTCTCGCCGACATCAGTCCCATCCAGACGACTGCGAATTTGTTGCAGCTGCTGCGAAGCGTTATACATCGCATTTTGCACGCGTTCGGGCTGCGTCTGTAACGAAACCAGCTGGCTGTTATAAGACGCCAGATCGTTTTGTGCGTTTTGCAAATCGTCCAGCGCCTGGGCAACGCGAGTTTCCAGCTGGCGCAACGAAAGCGTGCTCAGAATATTGCGCGTTTCTTCGTCGTTATCGACATCGCTAAGTGCTGTTAACGCCGCGGTCGCCTGGCGCATTTTTTCCGGCGCTTCAGCGACTTTTTGCCGTAGCTGAACGGTCTCTTCTTTTACGCGATCGATTTTATCGAGGGTGGCTAATGTATCTGTCAGATCCTGCTGCACCAGTTTGTCCTGAGCAGAAAGATCTTTTTGTTTATTTAATGAGTCAAGTTGCGCCTGCAGGTCCGCTTTTGTCGGCAGATCACCATTCGATGACGCCCGCGCAAACGCCGTGTTCTGGCATAACAAGACAAAAACAAAAGCAATAAATGCTGAAAAAACAAAATGCCGTGATCGTTTGTAATACTGGAACATAGTCATGATGAATGAAGGTTTCTGAACCTGAAGAACGACCTGAAAAAGTCAAACCGCAAGAATATCACGACGCAGTGAACCAGAATAGCAACGACGAAAATGTCCAGGAAAAATCCTGGAGTCAGATTCAGGGTTATTCGTTAGTGGCAGGATTACGAAGCGTGGGGCACAGGAGATACATCTCCAGTAAGATGGCAACGTAATCGCGGGCTTCTTTTTTAAGATCAAAAGATTGCGGGGCAAAGAGCCAGTTTTCCATCAGGCCGGAAATATAGCCGCGCATAATAATTGCTGCGCGACGCGTCATTAAATCCGCAGGCAACATTTTCGCTTCAATACAATGTTTTAACGTTTGTTCTATACGGTCATAACTTTCCAGACAGAGATTACGTTGTGCCTGTTGCACAACAGCCATTTCTCCGACAAATTCGCATTTGTGGAATATAATCTCCATCAATAATCGACGCCGTTCTTCTGTCACCGTGGATTCAAGAACATGAATTAATATCTCTCTTAATACTGAGAGTGGATCGCCAGGGAATTTTGCCTGATACTCAAGCTCTAGTTCACCAATATTGGATTCTGACAGTTCCCAGATCTCACTGAACAAATCCGACTTGTCTTTAAAATGCCAGTAGATTGCACCGCGCGTAACGCCAGCTGCTTTTGCAATCTCGCCCAGCGAGGTGGATGATACCCCCTGCTGTGAGAAAAGACGTAGAGCCACATCGAGGATGTGTTGGCGCGTTTCTTGCGCTTCTTGTTTGGTTTTTCGTGCCATATGTTCGTGAATTTACAGGCGTTAGATTTACATACATTTGTGAATGTATGTACCATAGCACGACGATAATATAAACGCAGCAATGGGTTTATTAACTTTTGACCATTGACCAATTTGAAATCGGACACTCGAGGTTTACATATGAACAAAAACAGAGGGTTTACGCCTCTGGCGGTCGTTCTGATGCTCTCAGGCAGCTTAGCCCTAACAGGATGTGACGACAAACAGGCCCAACAAGGTGGCCAGCAGATGCCCGCCGTTGGCGTAGTAACAGTCAAAACTGAACCTCTGCAGATCACAACCGAGCTTCCGGGTCGCACCAGTGCCTACCGGATCGCAGAAGTTCGTCCTCAAGTTAGCGGGATTATCCTGAAGCGTAATTTCAAAGAAGGTAGCGACATCGAAGCAGGTGTCTCTCTCTATCAGATTGATCCTGCGACCTATCAGGCGACATACGACAGTGCGAAAGGTGATCTGGCGAAAGCCCAGGCTGCAGCCAATATCGCGCAATTGACGGTGAATCGTTATCAGAAACTGCTCGGTACTCAGTACATCAGTAAGCAAGAGTACGATCAGGCTCTGGCTGATGCGCAACAGGCGAATGCTGCGGTAACTGCGGCGAAAGCTGCCGTTGAAACTGCGCGGATCAATCTGGCTTACACCAAAGTCACCTCTCCGATTAGCGGTCGCATTGGTAAGTCGAACGTGACGGAAGGCGCATTGGTACAGAACGGTCAGGCGACTGCGCTGGCAACCGTGCAGCAACTTGATCCGATCTACGTTGATGTGACCCAGTCCAGCAACGACTTCCTGCGCCTGAAACAGGAACTGGCGAATGGCACGCTGAAACAAGAGAACGGCAAAGCCAAAGTGTCGCTGATCACCAGTGACGGCATTAAGTTCCCGCAGGACGGTACGCTGGAATTCTCTGACGTTACCGTTGATCAGACCACTGGGTCTATCACCCTACGCGCTATCTTCCCGAACCCGGATCACACTCTGCTGCCGGGTATGTTCGTGCGCGCACGTCTGGAAGAAGGGCTTAATCCAAACGCTATTTTAGTCCCGCAACAGGGCGTAACCCGTACGCCGCGTGGCGATGCCACCGTACTGGTAGTTGGCGCGGATGACAAAGTGGAAACCCGTCCGATCGTTGCAAGCCAGGCTATTGGCGATAAGTGGCTGGTGACAGAAGGTCTGAAAGCAGGCGATCGCGTAGTAATAAGTGGGCTGCAGAAAGTGCGTCCTGGTGTCCAGGTAAAAGCACAAGAAGTTACCGCTGATAATAACCAGCAAGCCGCAAGCGGTGCTCAGCCTGAACAGTCCAAGTCTTAACTTAAACAGGAGCCGTTAAGACATGCCTAATTTCTTTATCGATCGCCCGATTTTTGCGTGGGTGATCGCCATTATCATCATGTTGGCAGGGGGGCTGGCGATCCTCAAACTGCCGGTGGCGCAATATCCTACGATTGCACCGCCGGCAGTAACGATCTCCGCCTCCTACCCCGGCGCTGATGCGAAAACAGTGCAGGACACGGTGACACAGGTTATCGAACAGAATATGAACGGTATCGATAACCTGATGTACATGTCCTCTAACAGTGACTCCACGGGTACCGTGCAGATCACCCTGACCTTTGAGTCTGGTACTGATGCGGATATCGCGCAGGTTCAGGTGCAGAACAAACTGCAGCTGGCGATGCCGTTGCTGCCGCAAGAAGTTCAGCAGCAAGGGGTGAGCGTTGAGAAATCATCCAGCAGCTTCCTGATGGTTGTCGGCGTTATCAACACCGATGGCACCATGACGCAGGAGGATATCTCCGACTACGTGGCGGCGAATATGAAAGATGCCATCAGCCGTACGTCTGGCGTGGGTGACGTTCAGTTGTTCGGTTCACAGTACGCGATGCGTATCTGGATGAACCCGAATGAACTGAACAAATTCCAGCTAACACCGGTTGATGTTATTACCGCCATCAAAGCGCAGAACGCCCAGGTTGCGGCGGGTCAGCTCGGTGGTACGCCGCCGGTGAAAGGCCAACAGCTTAACGCCTCTATTATTGCTCAGACGCGTCTGACCTCTACTGAAGAGTTTGGCAAAATCCTGCTGAAAGTGAATCAGGATGGTTCCCGCGTGCTGCTGCGTGATGTGGCGAAGATTGAGCTGGGTGGTGAGAACTACGACATCATCGCAGAGTTTAACGGCCAACCGGCTTCCGGTCTGGGGATCAAGCTGGCGACCGGTGCAAACGCGCTGGATACCGCTGCGGCAATCCGTGCTGAACTGGCGAAGATGGAACCGTTCTTCCCGTCGGGTCTGAAAATTGTTTACCCGTACGACACCACGCCGTTCGTGAAAATCTCTATTCACGAAGTGGTTAAAACGCTGGTCGAAGCGATCATCCTCGTGTTCCTGGTTATGTATCTGTTCCTGCAGAACTTCCGCGCGACGTTGATTCCGACCATTGCCGTACCGGTGGTATTGCTCGGGACCTTTGCCGTCCTTGCCGCCTTTGGCTTCTCGATAAACACGCTAACAATGTTCGGGATGGTGCTCGCCATCGGCCTGTTGGTGGATGACGCTATCGTTGTGGTAGAAAACGTTGAGCGTGTGATGGCGGAAGAAGGTTTGCCGCCAAAAGAAGCCACCCGTAAGTCGATGGGGCAGATTCAGGGCGCTCTGGTCGGTATCGCGATGGTACTGTCGGCGGTATTCGTACCGATGGCCTTCTTTGGCGGTTCTACTGGTGCTATCTATCGTCAGTTCTCTATTACCATTGTTTCAGCAATGGCGCTGTCGGTACTGGTGGCGTTGATCCTGACTCCAGCTCTTTGTGCCACCATGCTGAAACCGATTGCCAAAGGCGATCACGGGGAAGGTAAAAAAGGCTTCTTCGGCTGGTTTAACCGCATGTTCGAGAAGAGCACGCACCACTACACCGACAGCGTAGGCGGTATTCTGCGCAGTACGGGGCGTTATCTGGTGCTGTATCTGATCATCGTGGTCGGCATGGCCTATCTGTTCGTGCGTCTGCCAAGCTCCTTCTTGCCAGATGAGGACCAGGGCGTATTTATGACCATGGTTCAGCTGCCAGCAGGTGCAACGCAGGAGCGTACGCAGAAAGTGCTCAATGAGGTAACGCATTACTATCTGACCAAAGAAAAGAACAACGTTGAGTCGGTGTTCGCCGTTAACGGCTTCGGCTTTGCGGGACGTGGTCAGAATACCGGTATTGCGTTCGTTTCCTTGAAGGACTGGGCCGATCGTCCGGGTGAAGAAAACAAAGTTGAAGCGATTACCATGCGTGCAACACGCGCTTTCTCGCAAATCAAAGATGCGATGGTTTTCGCCTTTAACCTGCCCGCAATCGTGGAACTGGGTACCGCAACCGGCTTTGACTTTGAGCTGATTGACCAGGCTGGCCTTGGTCACGAAAAACTGACTCAGGCGCGTAACCAGTTGCTTGCAGAAGCAGCGAAGCACCCTGATATGTTGACCAGCGTACGTCCAAACGGTCTGGAAGATACCCCGCAGTTTAAGATTGATATCGACCAGGAAAAAGCGCAGGCGCTGGGTGTTTCTATCAACGACATTAACACCACTCTGGGCGCTGCATGGGGCGGCAGCTATGTGAACGACTTTATCGACCGCGGTCGTGTGAAGAAAGTTTACGTCATGTCAGAAGCGAAATACCGTATGCTGCCGGATGATATCGGCGACTGGTATGTTCGTGCTGCTGATGGTCAGATGGTGCCATTCTCGGCGTTCTCCTCTTCTCGTTGGGAGTACGGTTCGCCGCGTCTGGAACGTTACAACGGCCTGCCATCCATGGAAATATTAGGCCAGGCGGCACCGGGTAAAAGTACCGGTGAAGCAATGGAGCTGATGGAACAACTGGCGAGCAAACTGCCTACCGGTGTTGGCTATGACTGGACGGGGATGTCCTATCAGGAACGCCTCTCCGGCAACCAGGCACCTTCACTGTACGCGATTTCGTTGATTGTCGTGTTCCTGTGTCTGGCGGCGCTGTACGAGAGCTGGTCGATTCCGTTCTCCGTTATGCTGGTCGTTCCGCTGGGGGTTATCGGTGCGTTGCTGGCTGCCACCTTCCGTGGCCTGACCAATGACGTTTACTTCCAGGTAGGCCTGCTCACAACCATTGGGTTGTCGGCGAAGAACGCGATACTTATCGTCGAATTCGCCAAAGACTTGATGGATAAAGAAGGTAAAGGTCTGATTGAAGCGACGCTTGATGCGGTGCGGATGCGTTTACGTCCGATCCTGATGACCTCGCTGGCGTTTATCCTCGGCGTTATGCCGCTGGTTATCAGTACTGGTGCTGGTTCCGGCGCGCAGAACGCAGTAGGTACCGGTGTAATGGGCGGGATGGTGACCGCAACGGTACTGGCAATCTTCTTCGTTCCGGTATTCTTTGTGGTGGTTCGCCGCCGCTTTAGCCGCAAGAATGAAGATATCGAGCACAGCCATACTGTCGATCATCATTGATACAACGTGTAATCACTAAGGCCGCGTAAGCGGCCTTTTTTATGCATAACCTACGAACATTAAGGAGTAATTGAACCACCAACTCAGGATCTCATACGAAAACCAGTATTAACCACGTATAAAATTCATAAAAAATACTGATTGTTAGTTAATTTATATTAAGTAGCGCTAATAGATTTAATAATCCATAATCATTTAGAGGCTATTCTTAATTATTTGCGGTAATTCTTTATTCATTCCTCGGTTATTACGTCATATTCAGAGCAATCCTGGTATTAGTGTCACCAATTTCATCTGGCGATAATCCTGAAATGTTATGAACAGTTCGAGCAAACTGCTTTTACCTGCTGCGGGTTGGTGCTAGTATGAAAAAGTGAGCCCTGTCCCGCTTCCTTCCTAATTGTAATTTTTCGTAATAATGCGATGAAAACCTGCAAAGAGTGGCTTATAGTTAAGCTAACAAACGAGAGGGCAAGTCCAGGTCAGTAAGTTTTTTCCATCCCGAAAGGTGTCCGTTAGTTCAACCGCTAAGAAGGGGACGCGTTATGGATGAATACTCACCCAAAAGACATGATATCGCACAGCTTAAGTTTCTCTGTGAAACTCTGTATCATGACTGCCTTGCAAACCTTGAAGAAAGCAATCATGGCTGGGTTAACGACCCAACCTCGGCGATCAACCTCCAGTTGAATGAACTGATTGAGCATATTGCGACCTTCGCACTTAATTACAAAATTAAGTATAATGAAGACAATAAGCTCATTGAGCAGATCGACGAATATCTGGATGACACCTTTATGTTGTTCAGCAGTTATGGTATTAATATGCAGGATCTTCAGAAATGGCGGAAGTCAGGTAATCGACTATTCCGTTGTTTTGTCAATGCGACGAAAGAGAATCCTGCGAGTTTATCTTGTTAGAATTATTACAACCATGGGTAGAAGTATGTCCGAAAAACCTTTAACGAAAACCGATTATTTAATGCGTTTACGTCGTTGCCAGACAATTGACACGCTGGAGCGTGTTATCGAGAAAAATAAATACGAATTATCAGATAATGAACTGGCGGTATTTTACTCAGCCGCAGATCACCGCCTCGCCGAATTGACCATGAATAAACTGTACGACAAGATCCCTTCCTCAGTATGGAAATTTATTCGCTAATAAATAATTCGCTTTCGGAGCTATAACCGGCTGTTTATTAAGAATTTTATACTTTTTCGCCATGAAGACATACCCTATGTGATCTTTATCACACAGATGTAATGGGAACGTTCTCTTCACTGACTTTTCGTCTTACTGTGTTGCCGCATTTTCAGCAACCGGAGGTCAGTAATGAGCACAGAAAAAGAAAAGATGATTGCTGGTGAGTTGTATCGCTCGGCAGATGAGACGTTATCTCGCGATCGCCTGCGCGCTCGTCAGCTTATTCACCGATACAATCATTCCCTGGCGGAAGAGCACACATTACGCCAGCAAATTCTCGCTGATTTATTCGGTCAGGTGACAGAGGCTTATATTGAGCCAACGTTTCGCTGTGACTATGGCTATAACATTTTTCTCGGTAATAATTTTTTCGCCAACTTCGATTGCGTGATGCTTGATGTCTGCCCTATTCGCATCGGTGATAACTGTATGTTGGCACCAGGCGTTCATATCTACACGGCAACACATCCCATCGACCCTGTAGCACGTAATAGCGGTGCTGAACTGGGGAAACCCGTCACCATCGGTAATAACGTCTGGATTGGCGGACGCGCGGTCATTAACCCTGGTGTGACCATTGGTGATAACGTCGTGGTAGCCTCAGGTGCAGTTGTCACAAAAGATGTCCCGGACAACGTTGTCGTGGGCGGTAATCCAGCCAGAATAATTAAAAAATTGTAATCGGTTTTTCGCAACTGTTATGCAAAATTGTGGTAAATCTGTTACTTTCCCTCTACTATTCCCACGTTAAAATAGGGTGTTCCCTGGAAAGTTGCAGATACCACGAAGGCAAACGATGACCGAAATACAACGCCTGCTGACCGAAACGATTGAGTCTCTGAATACCCGCGAAAAACGCGACAACAAACCCCGCTTTAGTATCAGTTTTATCCGTAAACATCCGGGGCTGTTTATCGGTATGTACGTTGCTTTTTTTGCCACCCTGGCGGTGATGTTGCAGTCCGAAACGCTTTCAGGCTCTGTCTGGCTACTGGTTGTATTATTTATCCTGCTTAATGGTTTCTTCTTTTTCGATGTCTACCCACGCTACCGCTATGAAGATATCGACGTGTTGGATTTCCGCGTTTGCTATAACGGCGAATGGTACAACACGCGCTTTGTACCTGCCGCGCTGGTTGAAGCCATCTTGAACTCTCCGCGTGTCGCGGATGTTCATAAGGAACAACTGCAAAAAATGATCGTCCGTAAAGGTGAATTGTCTTTTTACGATATTTTTACCCTCGCTCGCGCCGAATCAACATCTTAAGTTAGGATTACATACCAGGCGTAAAGCTCTGCGCCTGGTCAAATGACAACGATCGTTTCCACCCATCACTTCATGAAATACCAGCTCTACCTCCTTATCTCCTGCCAGCCTTTTTCCACAATCAGATATACTTTCCCTACACTGTGTTAATAAGGATATGCTGGTGAGAACACGACATCTGGTCGGCCTTATTTCGGGAGTACTGATTCTTTCAGTATTGCTGCCTGTCGGCTTAAGCATCTGGCTGGCCCATCAGCAGGTAGAAACATCGTTTATTGAAGAGCTGGATACCTATTCCTCCCGCGTCGCTATTCGGGCCAATAAGGTGGCGACACAAGGGAAAGATGCGATGCAAGAGCTGGAAAGATGGCAAGGCGCTGCCTGTAGCGAAGCCCATCTCATGGAAATGCGTCGGGTATCTTACAGTTATCGCTATATTCAGGAAGTGGTTTATATCGATAACAACGTTCCCCAGTGTTCGTCTCTGGAGCATGAAAGTCCGCCCGATACCTTCCCCGAGCCAGGTAAAATTTCGAAAGATGGTTATCGTGTCTGGTTAACATCACATAACGATTTAGGCATTATCCGTTACATGGTCGCCATGGGAACGGCACATTATGTCGTCATGATCGACCCCGCTTCCTTTATTGATGTCATTCCCTATAGCTCATGGCAAATTGATGCCGCCATTATTGGCAATGCCCATAACGTTGTCATAACCAGCAGCGATGAAATTGGTCAGGGAATTATTACCAGGCTACAAAAAACACCCGGTGAGCATATCGAAAATAATGGAATCATTTACGATATCCTGCCCTTCCCGGAGATGAATATTTCAATTATCACCTGGGCTTCATCGAAAATGTTGCAGAAAGGCTGGCATCGGCAAGTCTTTATTTGGTTACCGCTCGGGTTGGTGATTGGCCTGCTGGCAGCGATGTTTGTGCTGCGCATTTTGCGCCGCATCCAGTCACCGCATCATCGGCTGCAGGATGCTATCGAAAATCGTGATATTTGCGTGCACTATCAGCCGATTGTCTCCTTAGCCAATGGCAAAATTGTCGGTGCTGAGGCACTGGCGCGCTGGCCGCAGACAGACGGTAGTTGGTTGTCACCAGATAGTTTTATTCCGCTGGCACAGCAAACGGGCCTTTCTGAGCCATTGACGCTACTGATTATAAGAAGCGTCTTTGAAGATATGGGCGACTGGCTGCGTCAGCATCCACAGCAGCATATTTCGATCAATCTTGAATCCACCGTGCTCACCTCGGAAAAAATCCCGCAATTGCTGCGTGAAATGATCAATCACTATCAGGTTAATCCCAGACAGATCGCGCTTGAACTCACTGAACGCGAGTTTGCCGATCCGAAAACCAGCGCCCCGATAATTTCTCGCTACCGGGAGGCGGGCCATGAAATTTATCTTGATGATTTTGGTACGGGGTATTCAAGTTTAAGTTATTTACAGGATCTGGATGTCGACATTCTGAAGATCGATAAATCTTTCGTTGATGCGCTGGAATATAAAAATGTCACGCCGCATATCATCGAAATGGCAAAAACACTGAAACTGAAAATGGTAGCGGAGGGAATCGAAACCAGTAAACAAGAAGAGTGGCTACGCCAGCATGGCGTGCACTACGGTCAGGGCTGGCTCTACAGCAAGGCATTACCGAAAGAAGATTTCTTACGCTGGGCCGAGCAACATTTGTGAATTTTTGGGCTGACGGCACGCCGCACAGC
Source organism: Escherichia sp. Lx600-2 (assembly GCF_036662595.1). Taxonomy (NCBI): domain Bacteria; kingdom Pseudomonadati; phylum Pseudomonadota; class Gammaproteobacteria; order Enterobacterales; family Enterobacteriaceae; genus Escherichia; species Escherichia sp. Lx600-2. The sequence goes on from NZ_JAYQWM010000008.1 coordinate 38,797, forward strand.
CCGTCACGCTACCTATTCGTCGATGATTGACTCGAATCCGCCATAGATCATTCGCTTGCCGTCAAACGGCATGGACTCGCCGAACTCTTTCATCCGTGGGTCCGACATCATCTTTTGATTAGCTGCGTCGCGGACCTCTTTTGAAGGGTATTCAATCCAGCTAAAGACAACCTCTTCATTCTCTTCCGCTTTCACCGCCATACGAAAATCGGTCACTTTGCCATCCGGTACATCGCTGGCCCAGCATTCGACAATACGAAGCGCGCCAAACTCTTTAAACAATGGCGCGGCCTTAGCGGCCATTTCCCGATAGGCATCCTTTTTATCGGCAGGAACGGCAACCACAAAACCATCAACATACTTCATCAGACATACCTCCGAAGCGTACTGCGCAGCCAGACAATTCTTGCGACGTCAGTTGTGGTTAAAGTTTAGCCATGTTGGGATTTTTTGACGAAACGGTGGGAGGCAGAAATGGGTGGGGGCCCTGCCAGCTACATCCCGGCACACGCGTCATCTGCCTTGGCTGCTTCCTTCCGGACCTGACCTGGTAAACAGAGTAGCGTTGCGGGAGAACCAACAGAGCCCCCATTGAGAGCGTTGAGAACCAACGCGCAGGCGCATTATCACTGCTGCCCCGGCTAATTGCAACCCATTGCGTGCCAGATGCTGGTTTCTTGCGCAATGCGGCTTCACTCGGGCGTTTTTCCAGATTATGCTGAAAAATTAACTCAGGAAGAAAAGATGGAAAAAGAAGATTCATTTCCCCAACGCGTCTGGCAAATCGTCGCCGCTATTCCCGAAGGCTATGTAACCACTTACGGTGATGTGGCGAAACTGGCGGGATCGCCCCGCGCCGCGCGCCAGGTGGGCGGTGTGTTAAAGCGTCTCCCTGAAGGCAGCACCTTACCCTGGCACCGGGTGGTTAATCGCCACGGCACAATTTCGCTAACCGGACCGGATTTACAGCGTCAGCGACAGGCATTACTGGCAGAAGGTGTGATGGTATCGGGAAGCGGGCAAATCGACTTGCAGCGTTATCGCTGGAACTACTAACCCTCTCCGGGCGGAGAGGGTTAACGTCGCTTAATATTGCGTAGGAGCTGGAACTGCCGAAGACGGATTCACCTGAGTTGGTGAAGTCGAAGGTACGGTAGTCGTTGCGCCACCGCTGGCCTGAACCGGCACGGCGGTTTGCTGTACCGGCACCAATGTCAGGTCGGCTTTAGTTCCGCCCTGGTTGATCACCGGCTGAACGGTATCGGTGATAAATACCAGTTTGTCATTCACGGTAATCGCCGCACTCAACAGAATACGCGCGTTCGGCTGAACATCTGCCGGGTTAAATGGCAGAACAAAGCTGAATGGTGACTGTTTACCTTCAGTACGCACCGCTTTCTGCGCCAGCACTTTTGACGGTGCATCGGCTAACGACGCGTCAGAAAGTGTCACGGTCAGCACAGCATCAGGCGGCAGTGCGACTTTCTGACGGATCCAGACGGTACCGAAGACATTCGGTTGCTGGATAGCAGGTTGTTGTGTTGCTGAAATAGACGTATTTGCAGCCGGGGCTGGCGTCTGAATATCCGCGCTTTTATCTGCGCAAGCCGCCAACGCAATCGCAACCGCTAAACCACTGGCCATGTGCACGAGTTTCATTCATTTCTCCTTATTATCAATGCACCAGCGGGCTAACTTTCCTCGCCGGAAGAGTGGTTAACAAAATAGTAACGTCAACAAGTGTGGCACACATCACGCATTTCTGCCTGTAATTAGCCCGTAATTCAGACCATTGCACCCATCGGACCAGTAGCAAATTTGCGTTATACTCAACTCACTTTGGCTTGCTGCGGCAGCTTTGTTACTGGAGAGTTATATGAGTCAGGCGCTAAAAAATTTACTGACATTGTTAAATCTGGAAAAAATTGAGGAAGGACTCTTTCGCGGCCAGAGTGAAGATTTAGGTTTACGCCAGGTGTTTGGCGGCCAGGTCGTGGGTCAGGCCTTGTATGCTGCAAAAGAGACCGTCCCTGAAGAGCGGCTGGTACATTCGTTTCACAGCTACTTTCTTCGCCCTGGCGATAGTAAGAAGCCGATTATTTATGATGTCGAAACGCTGCGTGACGGTAACAGCTTCAGCGCCCGCCGGGTTGCTGCTATTCAAAACGGCAAACCGATTTTTTATATGACGGCCTCTTTCCAGGCACCAGAAGCGGGTTTCGAACATCAAAAAACAATGCCGTCCGCGCCAGCGCCTGATGGCCTGCCTTCGGAAACGCAAATCGCCCAGTCGCTGGCGCACCTGCTGCCGCCAGTGCTGAAAGATAAATTCATCTGCGATCGTCCGCTGGAAGTCCGTCCGGTGGAGTTTCATAACCCACTGAAAGGTCACGTCGCAGAACCACATCGTCAGGTGTGGATCCGCGCAAATGGTAGCGTGCCGGATGACCTGCGCGTTCATCAGTATCTGCTCGGTTACGCTTCTGATCTTAACTTCCTGCCGGTAGCTCTACAGCCGCACGGCATCGGTTTTCTCGAACCGGGGATTCAGATTGCCACCATTGACCATTCCATGTGGTTCCATCGCCCGTTTAATTTGAATGAATGGCTGCTGTATAGCGTGGAGAGCACCTCGGCGTCCAGCGCACGTGGCTTTGTGCGCGGTGAGTTTTATACCCAGGACGGCGTACTGGTTGCCTCGACCGTTCAGGAAGGGGTGATGCGTAATCACAATTAAAAAAATAGCCGGAGGTGAAAACCGTCCGGCTGTTTTTTGCAGTGCTTGTTACGCGTTATAGGCATTCTCGCCGTGACTGTTGACGTCCAGCCCTTCTCGCTCTTGTTCTTCCGGCACACGCAGGCCAACCGTCAGATCCGCCAGTTTGTAGCCAATAAATGCCACCACACCGGACCAGACGATCGTAATGGCAATGCTTTCCAACTGTACCAGCAACTGATGGCCCATCGTCACACCTTCAGCGAAGCCCACGCCGCCCAGCGAGCTGGCGGCAAAAATCCCGGTCATGATACAGCCGACAATGCCACAAACGCCGTGCACACCGAAGACATCGCAGGGATCATCCACCCGCAGCAAGCGTTTGAGCATGGTAACGCCCCACAAGCCCGCCAGACCAGCTACCACGCCGATAATCAACGCGCCGCCAACACCAATGTAGCCACACGCTGGCGTCACGCCGACCAGACCGGCAATCGCGCCAGAACACGCCCCCAGCAGTGAAGGCTTACCACGCAGCGCCCATTCACCGAAGATCCAGCCAAGAATTGCCGCCGCCGTTGCGACCACAGTATTCACAAATGCCAGTGCCGCGATTTCATTCGCCGTGCCCGCTGACCCGGCGTTAAAGCCAAACCAACCGATATAGAGAATGGCAGTCCCGGTGAAGACCATCGGCAGGTTGTGCGGTTTAAACGCCTCTTTGCCGAAGCCCACGCGTTTGCCTATCAGATACGCGCCCACCAGACCGGCGATTGCGGCGTTAATGTGCACCACGGTGCCACCCGCGAAATCCAGCGCACCGTGAGAAGCCAGCAAACCACCGCCCCAGACCATATGCGCAATCGGAATGTAAGAGAGCGTCAGCCATACCACCACGAAAATCAACACAGCTGAGAAGCGGATTCGTTCCGCCAGCGCCCCAACTATCAAGCCTACGGTAATGCAGGCAAACGATCCCTGAAACGCCACGTGGATATACTGATAAATGCTGCCCATCACCGCCGTCAGTTCGATGTTTTTCAGCATCAACCAGTTAATGTTGCCGAAGAAGTTGTTGCCCTCACCAAACGCCAGCGAGTAACCGTAAACCACCCAGAGAATACAGACCAGTGCAAATGTCACCGTCACCTGCGTCAGCATCGACAGCACGTTTTTGCCGCGAATCAACCCACCGTAAAACAGGGCAATCCCCGGAATAGTCATAAACAGCACTAGCGCAGTACAGATCATCATAAACGCATTGTCGGCTTTATCGGCCACCGCAGGTGCAGCCATTACCAGTCCCGGCAGCATCGCCAGTGAAGCAAGCCCAGTTTTTATCGTCGCTATCTTCATTTTTCGTTCCTGTTGCTGTGTGCCAGAGATTACAGCGCCGCTTCGTCGGCTTCGCCGGTACGAATACGAATGACGCGTTGCAATTCAGCGACAAAGATTTTGCCGTCGCCAATTTTTCCGGTGTAAGCCGCCTTACTGACGATATCGATCACTTCATCGAGTTGGTCATCAGCAATCGCCACATCAATTTTTACTTTTGGCAGGAAGTTGACGCTGTATTCCGCCCCCCGGTACAGCTCGGCATGCCCTTTCTGACGCCCGAAACCTTTCACTTCGGTGACGGTCAGGCCCTGAATACCAATGGAAGATAACGCTTCACGAACGTCTTCCAGCTTGAATGGTTTGATTATCACGGTCACCAGCTTCATAGATCCCCTCCGGTCAGAATTCGGTAATGGTTCTGCTACACGAAGAAGATATTGCAAGCGGTGTGCCAGAAATGAAAAATGAGAAAGAGAGCAGGAAGTTAAGAAGTTTGAAAATGAAAACGCACTATGACAGTGCACAGTGCGTTACATTTTTGCACCAACGATGAAATATTGCGCTATTCAGGCGCTCAATGATTCCTCTTCACGCACGCTGGCTGCCAGCTCTTCGCCCGCAAGTTGCAGTTGATACATCTGCCAGTAGCGTCCCTGGGCCGCCAGCAGTTGCTGGTGAGTGCCCTGCTCCACGGCTTGCCCACGATGAAGCACCAGAATGGTGTCGGCATCAACAATGGTCGATAAGCGATGAGCAATCACCACCAGCGTGGTATGTTCACGCACCGCCGCCAGAGCATGTTGAATCGCCTGTTCAGTACCGGAGTCAATGCTGGCGGTTGCCTCATCAAGGATCAGGATTTGCGGCGTCTCCACCAACACGCGTGCCAGTGCCAGCAGTTGCTTTTGCCCGACTGAGAGATTATTCCCCTGCTCGCCCAGCGGCGTGTAAATACCGTCGCTCATGCTACGCGCCAGCTCCGCCAGTTGCACGGTTTCCAGCGCCTGCCAGACGCGTTCTTCGGAGATATCACGTCCCAGCGTCACGTTGGCGAGGAAGGTATCCGCCAGCACCACCGGATCTTGCTGCACCATTGCCACGCCCTGGCGCAGCGCGCTGTGACTTAGCGAACTTAATGGACGACCATCAAGGCGAATCTCACCTTCCGTTAGCGGGTAATAGCCCATCAATAAACTGGCGAGGGTGCTTTTGCCACTGCCGGTATGCCCGACCAGCGCCACAAAATTGCGCGAAGGCACAGAGAGATTAATGTTCTTTAGCACCAGATTGTTATCGCGATAAGCAAATGACACGTTATCGACTTCGATGGTGCCACTCTGTAACGGGCAATCATCATTGCCATATTGCTGGCGCGGTCCGTCCATCAGCTCAAACACGCGCTCACCAGCAACAACAGCCTGTTGCAGCATCGCCTGCTGCGTGGTCAGTTCGATTAAGGGTTCGTTAAGTCGCCCAAGATAGCTGATAAACGCATACAACACGCCCACTTCAATGGTGCCGCTGGCGGAGAAGCCAAACAGCATCAACAAGCCACAAAGAATGAGCGATGAAAACAGACTCAGCAGCGGACGCAGCAGAAAACCGTCGAGGCGCAGGGTTTGCATCCTCGCCATATAGTGTGAACGACTGGCCTCACCCATGCGTTCGCCAAATCGCGCCTGCTGACGGAACTGCTGGATAACGCTCATGCCATTGATGATTTCGTTAAAGCCGTCGTTGATATCTGCCAGATAAGCGCGCACACGACGGACAATCGGCGTGCTGTAACGCTGATATATCACCATTACCACCAGCACCACCGGGAAAATCATTATCGCCACCAGCGCCATTCGCCAGTCGAGGCTGAACATCGCCACCAGCATCGCGCCCACCAGTGCGGCACTGCGCAGGACAGTTGCCACTACGGTAACGTAGAGATCGCGGATCACTTCAGTGTCATTAGTGACGCGGGAAATCACCTGCCCGACGGGTTGGGTATCAAACTCGCTTAATGGCTGGCGTAACGCAGCATCCATCACGTCGGTACGCAACTGTTGCACTACGCCTACTGCCGCCCGATTAAACAGCAGCGACTGCGCGTAATGTAGCCCGGCGGCAAACAGTTGTAGCCCAACATACGCCGCAGCCAGCCCTGCAACCACTTTCAACGGCAGGTTATTTTTCGCTACCATATTGTCGATAAAATAGCTGATAAGCAGCGGCCCACTGACTTCTGCCGCCGCCGCAACCCACATCATCAGGACCGCAATCCCCAGCGGTTTACGCCACGGTGAACCGTACGCTAACAGGCGCTTGAGAGTTGGCCACAGTTGGCTAAAACTACGCATCGACGGCCTCCTCGCGATTTTCCGGAGCGTCGTCGAGCGCCGCCTCCAGTTGTTGATAGCGATACATATCGCTATACCAGCCGCTTTGTTGTGCCAGCACATCATGATTGCCACGCTGGGCGATATGTCCGTGCTGCATCACAATAATTTCACTGGCTTCCGTCAGTGCAGAAAGGCGATGGGCACTGATTATTACCGTTCTTCCCTGTCCCCACTGACGCAGGTTATGCAGGATCTGGTGCTCTGTGCGTCCGTCCACCGCCGAAAGCGCATCATCAAGGATGAGGATTTCCGCGTTGACTAATAACGCACGAGCAATGGAGATACGCTGTTTTTGCCCGCCGGAAAGCATCACACCGCGCTCGCCCACCTCTGTATCGTAACCTTGCGGTAGACGCAAAATATCGTCATGTACGCTGGCTAACCGCGCGACATGCTCAATCTCTTGCTGGGTGGCATTCGGGCAACCCAGCGCGATGTTATTCGCCACGGTGTCAGAAAAAAGGAATGGCGTCTGGCTAACTACCGCCAGGCGGCTACGCCAGCTATCGAGTTGTAACTTCGTCAGAGGAATATCATGAAAGCGAATATCCCCCTCGCTGACGTCGAAATGACGCTGAATGAGCGACAACAGGGTACTTTTGCCGGAACCAGTCGGCCCGCAGATACCCAGCATCTGACCGGGTTTCAGGGCGAAATTGACGTTTTCCAGCGCAGGATGGTCAGTCTGCGGATACGTGAACTGGTGAATATTTACATCCAGTTCGCCACGCCCTTCCGGCACGGGTTCGCTACCATCGTTCACCACCGGCGCTTCCGCCAGCATCGCGCGAATACGGCTGTACGCAGCACTACCACGTTCCACAATGTTAAACATCCATGCCAGCGCCAGCATTGGCCAAATCATCAGACCTAAATACATCATAAAACTGGTGAGCTGGCCCAGCGTTAAACTGCCCTGCACCACCATCCAACTACCGCCGCCAATCGCCAGCAAGTTCGCCATACCAATCGCGATATAGATGGTCGGGTCGAAACGAGCATCAATACGCGCCACCCGCATGTTTTTTTTGCCGGTATCTTCGGCATCCGCGGCAAATAACGCCGACTGGCGATCTTCCAGACCAAAGGCTTTGATCATGCGGATACTGGTGAGGCTTTCCTGGGTGCGGTCATTAAGACTGGAAAACGCCGCCTGTGCCAGCTTAAAGCGTTCATGCAAAGCATCGCCGTTGCGCTTAATCATGATCGCCATCACTGGCATCGGTAACAGGGCAAATAAGGTCAACTGCCAGCTAATTTGCGTAGACATCATAATCAACACAGCGCAGCCCATTACCAGTGAATCCACCAGCGTCAGCACCCCTTCTCCGGCGGCAAACACGACGCGATCGACGTCATTAGTCGCACGAGCCATGAGGTCACCCGTGCGATGACGCAGGTAAAACTCAGGATGCTGCCGGCTTAGCTGACGGTAATAATCTTCACGCAGTTCAACAGCCAGTTGATAAGACGCACCAAACAGCAATACGCGCCAGACGTAACGCAGGAGATAAACCACAACGGCAATCAGCACCATGGTGGCGATCCACATCAGGATCTGCCCGGTAGTAAAGTGTTGTTCTGTTACGCCATCGACAACAATACCAACCACTTTTGGCGGAACCAGTTGCAGCATCGCGATAATGACAAGCAAGGCGACAGCCCCGAGATAGCGACGCCATTCCCGACGGAAATACCAGCTTAATTGAGCAAATAATCGCACGCGTTGTGTCCTGACCTGATTCTGGATATTTATTCGATGGGTAAAGAAGTGGTGTATTTAATCTGTTCCATCGCGAAGCTGGAAGTGACGTCCGACAGCCCCGGCACGCTGTTTACCAGACGCTTATAAAACTCGTCGTAGCGTTTCATGTCGGCAACCTGGACGCGCATCAGATAATCGTATTCACCAGCCATGCGCCAGAACCCCAGCACTTCTGGCATTTCGGTAACCACCGTGACAAAGCGGCAATACCATTCGCTGCTGTGATGTTGCGTTTTTATCAGCACAAAGGCGGTCAGACCGAGGCCTATTTTTTCCGGATCCAGCAGGGCGACTTTGCCGATAAGGATACCGTCGTCCTCCAGCCGTTTCAGGCGCTTCCAGCAAGGGGTGGTTGTCAGATTAACGGCTTCAGCCAGTGCCTGCAAAGAGAGGGTGCAATCCTGCTGCAGTAAGGCCAGCAGCTTACGGTCAATTTTATCTAACATAGCCCTTCCACAGAGAATTTTTTTCTCTTTTAATTTTATTTTAAAGGTGAAATCACGACAATTTATTCTGTGCGGTTTAAACACCACGGCACAAAATGACAAATTCAACGCAAAAAAAACCGGGCAATTGCCCGGTGCTGGAAGGGATCTCGTTATTCGGGGGAATAAGGTAGATGTGGATAGTCCAGCCAGTGCGTCAAATAGTGAGAGACAGCCTGATTTCGGCAATGTCCAATCACCGGTAAATGCGGGAGCTCCGCGCGCAGTTGCGGCATCGCATTGCCCATAATAAATCCGCTACCGACGCTGCCTAACATTTCGCGATCGTTCATCGCATCACCAAAGGCCATGCAATCGCGCAACGATAAACCTAAATGTTGGGTCAGCACCGTCAGTGCAGCGCCTTTATTGCAGCCCACCGGCAGCACTTCGAGGCAATCCGTGGCGGAAAAACACAAATGTGCACGCTCGGATAATGCTTCGTGTAGCTGGATCTGCAAGCGTGTAAGATCGTCGTGATCGCCACAGAAGCAGATCTTGGTGACGCTGCCGAGTGGCATTTTTTTGACATCGATTATTTGATAACGAAAACCGCTATAGACAAATGCCTGCAACAACGCAGGGATCTCTTTCCCGGTAAACCAACCGTCGTCATTGAAAATATGCATGCTGGCTCGGGTATCCCATTGCTGATACAGCACCAGCTCCGCGACATCCGCAGGTAAATCATCACGATGTAAAAGTTCACCTTCCAGAGAATGCACGCGCGTTCCGTTGCCGGTAATCAAATACGCATCCAGCGATATCGCCCCGAGAATATGCTGCATCTCCAGCGCATGACGCCCCGTGGCAAAAGTGAGGGTAATGTCGCGTTCACGCAGTCGCGCCAAAGTAGAGAGGGTTTTCTCACCTAAATGATGGTCAGGCATCAATAAAGTGCCATCCATATCAAATGCTGCCAGACGAGCCATTTCTTTCTCCACTCTGTGACACGGTTAATGGTGATTGAGTATCACCTGATATATACGGAAGTAATAGTGAATAGTTAAATAATATTGTTCCGGGTTTATATGCGACTGCTCAACCGTCTTAACCAGTATCAACGTCTGTGGCAACCTTCCGCCGGAAAGCCGCAAACCGTCACCGTCAGCGAACTGGCCGAACGCTGTTTTTGCAGCGAACGCCATGTTCGTACGCTGTTGCGTCAGGCACAGGAGGCGGGATGGCTGGAGTGGCAGGCGCAGTCAGGACGCGGAAAGCGCGGACAATTACGCTTTCTGGTCACGCCAGAATCGCTACGCAATGCGATGATGGAAAAGGCACTGGAAACCGGAAAGCAGCAAGATGTGCTGGAGCTGGCGCAACTGGCCCCAGGTGAGCTGCGCACTCTGTTACAGCCGTTTATGGGCGGACAATGGCAAAACGATACACCCACGTTGCGTATTCCCTACTATCGCCCGCTCGAACCGCTACAACCGGGCTTTTTGCCCGGCCGTGCCGAGCAGCATCTCGCCGGACAGATATTTTCCGGCCTGACCCGCTTCGATAATAATACCCAGCGCCCGATTGGCGATTTAGCGCATCACTGGGAAACCTCTGCTGACGGGTTACGCTGGGACTTTTATCTTCGTTCAACCCTACACTGGCATAACGGCGATGCAGTAAAAGCCTCACACTTACACCAGCGATTATTGATGCTGTTACAACTGCCAGCACTGGATCAATTATTTATTAGCGTGAAGCGTATTGAGGTCACCCATCCGCAGTGTCTGACCTTCTTTTTACATCGCCCTGATTACTGGCTTGCGCACCGGCTGGCGAGCTATTGCAGCCATCTGGCGCATCCGCAATTCCCACTGATCGGCACGGGTCCTTTTCGCTTAACACAATTCACAGCGGAGCTGGTGCGCCTGGAAAGCCATGATTATTACCATTTACGTCATCCGCTGCTTAAAGCGGTTGAGTACTGGATAACTCCGCCGCTTTTCGAAAAAGATTTGGGAACCAGTTGTCGGCATCCCGTGCAAATCACCATCGGCAAACCGGAGGAGCTGCAACGGGTCAGCCAGGTCAGTAGTGGCATCAGTTTAGGTTTTTGCTATTTAACGTTGCGCAAAAGTCCCCGACTGTCCCTCTGGCAGGCGCGAAAAGTGATCTCCATTATTCATCAATCCGGTTTATTACAAACGTTAGAAGTCGGAGAAAACCTGATCACCGCCAGTCATGCATTACTGCCAGGCTGGACTATTCCGCATTGGCACGTACCGGATGAAGTCAAACTACCGAAAACCTTGACGCTGGTTTATCACCTACCGATAGAACTTCATACCATGGCAGAACGCCTACAGGCGACACTGGCAGCGGAAGGCTGTGAACTCACAATTATTTTTCATAACGCAAAAAACTGGGACGACACGACCCTACTGGCACACGCAGACCTCATGATGGGCGACAGATTAATTGGCGAAGCACCGGAATATACTCTGGAGCAATGGCTACGTTGCGATCCACTGTGGCCACATGTTTTCGACGCTCCAGCATATGCCCATTTGCAATCGACACTGGACGCGGTGCAAGTAATGCCTGATGAGGAAAACCGATTTAATGCCCTGAAAGCGGTTTTTAGCCAGTTAATGGCAGACGCGACGCTGACGCCGCTATTCAACTATCACTATCGCATTAGTGCCCCTCCCGGCGTGAACGGTGTGCGACTGACACCGCGCGGCTGGTTTGAATTTACCGAAGCCTGGCTTCCCGCGCCGTCGCAATGAATAGCTGGTCCGGGTTAATCGCAGGCGTTACCATAACGCTTTTATTGTTCAAGCAGGATTATCTATGAAACGTGCTGTCGTTGTGTTCAGTGGAGGCCAGGATTCCACCACCTGTCTGGTGCAGGCATTACAACAATATGATGAAGTCCATTGCGTGACGTTCGATTACGGTCAGCGCCATCGCGCAGAAATCGACGTGGCACGCGAACTGGCGCTGAAACTGGGGGCACGCGCGCATAAGGTTCTTGATGTAACGCTGCTCAACGAGCTGGCGGTCAGCAGCCTGACGCGTGACAGCATTCCGGTGCCTGATTATGAACCTGAAGCTGATGGCATCCCGAATACGTTTGTCCCAGGGCGTAATATTTTGTTCCTGACGTTGGCGGCAATATATGCGTATCAGGTAAAAGCAGAAGCCGTAATTACCGGCGTCTGCGAAACGGATTTCTCTGGCTACCCGGATTGCCGCGATGAGTTTGTGAAAGCACTAAACCATGCCGTCAGTTTGGGCATGGCGAAAGATATTCGTTTTGAAACGCCGCTGATGTGGATTGATAAAGCGGAAACCTGGGCGCTGGCAGATTATTACGGCAAACTGGATTTAGTCCGTAACGAAACGTTGACCTGCTATAACGGCATTAAAGGCGACGGTTGCGGTCATTGTGCGGCATGTAATTTACGCGCCAACGGTTTGAATCATTATCTGGCCGATAAACCGACGGTGATGGCAGCGATGAAGCAGAAAACCGGGTTGAAGTAATTATTCCAAGTGTTGCCGGATGCGGCTTGAGCATCCGGCAACACAAAACGTTTACTTAACCATCTGCTCCAGCTTTTCGCGCAATTCCCCTTCCAGAGCTAATGCTTTCTGCGTTTTAAGATCAATACAAACAAACGTAATAAGCGCATCCGCTACTACCTGCCCTTCCGGCTCCAGTGTAATGACCTGGCTTAAGATGCCGCTTTTACCGTTTAATTGCTGTAACTGGCTCGTAATGGTTAACAAGTCGCTTAATACCGCCGGGCGACGATAGTTAATATTGATATTCACCACCACGAAAGCGATGTTATGGGCCGTCATCCAGTGAAAACTGTCGCTATTTTCCAACCCATCCCAGCGGGCTTCTTCGAGAAATTCAAGGTAGCGGGCGTTGTTTACGTGCTGGTAAACGTCGAGATGATATCCACGAACTTTGATTTGTGTTTGCATAGCGCAATAACCTTACGTTGTTTTTATAAAAACTGTTATAAGTACAGAGGTCATAACTGGTATGACCTCTTCAGTCTGGCAAAAAATTGCCACTATGCAAATTAATTACAGGGTTAATACCGCCAGATTACGTTCCACCAGCGAATTGCCCATCCCCGGCACCTGCTTTAGATCCTCCACCGTTTTAAACGGACCGTACTCTTCGCGATAACTGACAATCGCCTGCGCTTTCTTCAGGCCAACGCCATTCATCGCGCGGGCTAGCTCTTCCGCGCTGGCATTATTAATGCTGACCCGGGTGCCTTCTTCGTCACTGGCTTTCGCCGGTACTGCTGCTTTACTTTGTGCTGCAGGAGCTTCCGCTTTGGTTTCTACCGTTGTCGGTTTCGCCGCAGGAGCTGCCGCCAGCGCGCTATGAGACATTCCGGCACAAGCCAGAGACAGGGTAATGAGCAGTGCTTTAATTCCGTGTTTCATACTGTTTTCTCCTTGTTTGTTAACAGTGGAATCACCTTAACGGCAGTGAAAACAGTAAACAAATGGCAATGTTCAGAAATGGAAAAGGCCGCGAAAGCGACCTTTTCTTGTTACAGCTGCAAAGCATTTTTTTGCGAGGCGGCTTCAGGATTATTGCTGTTCCAACGCATCGCCAATTTTGATTTTCGCCTCTTTACGCAGGTTACTCATCAGAGCTTCAAAGACGATTTGTGCGTTGTTCTGGGTGATACCCTGCACCATCGCTTTTTTCTGATCTTCCGGCATTGAACCTTGTTTCACTTCATCCAGCGCCAGCAGAACCACATTACCTTGCATATCGGTCGCCATACCGTAGCTCGGTTTGTCTTTCGCTGGCAGTGGCAGTGCAAACGCCGCCTGGCTAATCGGGTCACGACCGGAACGGCTTAAGGTTTTCGGCTCGCCAAATTTCAGACCGGCAGCCTGCATAGCTTCCGCACCTTTGCCGGCTTTCAAATCAACCAGCAGTTTCTCAGCATCCACTTTCGCCTGTTGTTCAGCTTTGTTGTGCTGAACCAGTGCCTTAACTTGTTCCTGAACATCTGCCAACGGTTTCACCGCTTCCGGTTTGTGCTCGCTGATGCGCAGCACGAATGCACGATCGCCGTCTACGGTGATGATGTCAGAGTTGATGCCCGGAGCGCCGTTTTCACCAATCAGACCGCCGTTAAAGATAGCGTCTGCAACCGGCTTGAAGTTTAACTCTTCCGGCAGCTTATCTTTGCTGAACCAGCCAGTCTGAGTAGCTTTAACGCCCGCAGCCTGCTCTGCACCAGCCAGAGATTCAGTGTCGTTGCTTGCTGCATCGCTTATTTTCTGTTGCAGTGCGTAGTATGCATCCAGCGCTTTTTCGTGTTTCACTTTCGCTGCGATGTCGTCACGAACTTCGTCTAACGACTTCACTTTTGCTGGCTGAATGTCATCCAGACGGACAATCAGGAAACCTACCGAGGATTTGATCACACCAGAAAGCTGGCCTTTTTCTTTCAGACCGGCATTTTTCAGTTCGTCTGGGGTGGTGGAGTCTTCTAACCAACCCATATCACCGCCGTTACGGGCAGAGATAATATCAGCAGATTTTTCTTTTGCTAACGCGGCAAAATCACCGCCTTTGTTCAGCGCATCAAGTACAGCTTTCGCTTCATCTTCAGTTTTGGTCTGGATGATGCTGTAGCGGGTACGCTGCGGCTGGGTGAATTGATCCTGATGCTGGTCGTAGTAGCTCTGGATATCCGCATCGCTAACCGGTTGCTGCATCGTTGCGGCATCCAGCTTGATGTAACTCACGCGGAATTGTTCCGGCGTCATGAAATTATTTTTGTTTTGTTCGTAGTAGCTGGCAATCTCCTGTTCGGTCACAGGCTGCTTCGCCGCCAGCGCGTTAACATCGATAGTCGCTTCACGTACCACGCGTTGTTGAGCGACCAGTGCCGCCAGCTCGTCGGTTTCACCTTTCAGCATAAAATCGGTACCGGCAACGCCGTTAATCAGCTGTTGGGTAGTGAGCTGGTTACGCAGCGCCTGGGCGTACTGATCGGCGGTCATCCCCATCTGGTTGAGGATACCGTTATAGCGGCTGTTATCAAATTTGCCGTCAACCTGGAAGGCTGGGGTCGCGAAAATCGCCTGTTTAACCTGCTCATCGCTGATACCCAGTTTCAGCTCACGTGCGTACTGATCCAGCAGCGCCTCGTCGATCAGACGATTCAGCACCTGTTGACGCAGGGTTTTCATATAGCCTTCGTTCGCTGCCAGCTCGGAGTATTGATCGCCCAACTGTTGCTGCATGCGATTACGCTCGCTGTTGAAGGCGTTCTCGAATTGCCCACGGCTGATTTCCTGGTCATTCACTTTTGCGGCGTAGTTATTGCCTCCGCCAATCAGGTAACCACTCACGCCGGTCAATATGAACGACACGATAATGATACCGAAAATAATCTTGAGCACGAGACTGTTTGCAGCCGTGCGTAAGCTGTCCATCATGGTGTAACAACACTCCGCTGTAGATGACTGTGTACCTCACGCAACGTATCGATGCGCGCAAAGGCCTATTGTGACAAGAAACGGGGGCAATTGTCAGCCCACAAGACACAGAAAGTCACCGAATACAAATAAAAAAGGCACATCAGTAGATGCGCCCTTGAACTTCGTCACATCCCCACTGGGGACAACGCTTAGTTTACCGCGTCTTTCAGTGCTTTACCTGCACGGAAGCTCGGTACTTTAGCGGCAGCGATGGTGATCTCTTTACCGGTCTGCGGGTTGCGGCCAGTACGGGCAGCACGCTCTTTAACGGCAAAAGTACCAAAACCTACCAGTGCTACATCATCCCCTTCTTTCAGAGATTCAGTTACGGAAGCAATAATAGCATCTAACGCACGGCCAGCCGCAGCTTTAGAGATATCAGCCCCTGCAGCAATCTTGTCGATCAATTGAGATTTATTCACTCTTCTCTTCCTCTTTATAATTTATATCGCACTTGAATCCTTCAAGGTACGAACGCGCAGCAGTTATATCAGGCCAGCCATCCCCTTACAACACCCCTTAATAAGGGCAAGCCCGATCCGCCATCTAACTTAGCGAGACAAAAAAAGGCTGGCAAGCCCGAATTAGCCTGCCAGCCCTGTTTTTATTAGTGCATTTTGCGCGAGGTCACTATTTTGCAGTCACAACCTGCATGCCAGACGGTTCATTTTGCAGCGCCAGAGTCAGAACTTCCTCAATGCGCTTCACAGGATGAATGTCCAGATCGGCAATTACGTTGTCAGGAATCTCTTCCAGATCGCGTTTATTTTCGAACGGAATTAACACTGTTTTAATCCCGCCGCGATGCGCTGCCAGTAGTTTTTCTTTCAAACCACCGATCGGCAGTACCTGCCCACGCAGAGTGATCTCACCGGTCATTGCCACATCGGCACGAACCGGGTTACCGGTCAGGCAAGAAACCAGCGCGGTGCACATAGCAATACCAGCACTCGGACCATCTTTCGGCGTCGCACCTTCCGGTACGTGGACGTGGATGTCGCGTTTTTCGTAAAAATCAGGGTTGATCCCCAGTTTTTCCGCACGCGCACGAACCACCGTTAACGCCGCCTGAATGGACTCCTGCATCACTTCGCCGAGCGAACCGGTATAGGTCAGTTTGCCTTTCCCCGGAACACATGCGGTTTCAATGGTCAGCAAGTCACCGCCCACTTCAGTCCACGCCAGACCGGTTACCTGACCGACACGGTTTTCGTTATCAGCGCGACCATAGTCGAAACGCTGAACACCAAGGTAGTCATGCAGGTTGTCGCCGTTAATTTCGATATGTTTTAATGACTTATCGAGCAGTAACTGCTTAACCGCTTTACGGCACAGCTTGGAGATTTCACGCTCCAGACCACGCACGCCCGCCTCACGGGTGTAGTAACGAATAATGCCGATAATGGCGCTATCGTCGACGGTCAGCTCACCTTTTTTCAGTGCATTACGTTCAATCTGCTTCGGCAGCAGGTGACGTTTGGCGATGTTCAGTTTTTCATCTTCGGTATAACCGGAGAGGCGAATCACTTCCATACGATCCAGCAGCGGTGCCGGAATGTTCATGGAGTTCGACGTCGCGACAAACATCACGTCGCTGAGATCGTAATCCACTTCCAGGTAGTGGTCGCTGAACGCTACGTTCTGCTCTGGATCCAGCACTTCAAGCAGTGCAGAGGCCGGATCGCCTCGCATGTCAGAAGACATTTTGTCGATCTCATCGAGCAGAAACAGCGGGTTTTTCACGCCCACTTTCGCCATTTTCTGGATCAGTTTACCCGGCATAGAACCGATGTAAGTACGGCGGTGACCACGGATTTCCGCTTCATCACGCACGCCGCCCAGCGCCATACGGACATATTTACGCCCAGTGGCTTTGGCGATGGACTGACCCAGGGACGTTTTACCTACCCCCGGCGGCCCTACCAGGCAGAGGATCGGTCCCTTGATTTTGTTGACACGGCTTTGAACCGCAAGATACTCAAGGATTCGATCTTTCACGCGCTCCAGACCATAATGGTCGGTATCAAGGATTTCCTGCGCCTGACGCAGGTCTTTTTTGACCTTGCTGCGCGCATTCCACGGTACCTGTACCATCCAGTCGATATAACCACGCACTACGGTCGCTTCTGCCGACATCGGAGACATCATTTTCAGCTTCTGCAGCTCTGCTTCCGCTTTCTCTTTTGCCTCTTTCGGCATTTTCGCCGCGTCGATTTTGCGCTTCAGGGCTTCGTTTTCGTCCGGCGCGTCGTCCATTTCACCGAGTTCTTTCTGAATAGCTTTCATTTGCTCGTTCAGATAGTACTCACGCTGGGATTTCTCCATCTGCTTTTTAACGCGGTTGCGAATGCGTTTCTCAACCTGCAGCAGATCGATTTCCGATTCCATCATTGCCATCAGATATTCCAGACGTTCGTTAACGTCGGACATCTCCAGAACGGACTGTTTGTCAGCCAGTTTCAGCGGCATATGTGCAGCAATGGTATCCGCCAGACGCGCCGGATCGTCGATGCTATTCAGCGACGTCAGCACTTCTGGTGGGATTTTTTTGTTCAGCTTGATGTAGCCTTCGAACTGGCTGATTGCAGTACGCACCAGCACTTCCTGTTCTCGCTCATCAATGGTCGGCGACTCCAGATACTCCGCCTTCGCAGAAAAGTGTTCGCCATTGTCAGAGAGCGCAGAAATACGCGCGCGCTGTAACCCCTCGACCAGCACTTTGACGGTGCCGTCAGGCAGTTTCAGCATCTGCAATATAGAGGCCACGGTCCCGACGGTGAAAAGATCGTTTACACCCGGCTCATCCGTTGAAGCTTCTTTCTGCGCGACCAGCATAATTTTTTTATCATGGTCCATCGCCGCTTCCAGACAACGGATAGATTTTTCCCGCCCGACAAATAAGGGGATGACCATGTGCGGATAAACCACCACATCGCGCAGCGGCAATACGGGGATTTCAATGCGTTCAGAACGCTCAGGATTCATAGAGCTCTCTCTTAGTTTAATTTCCGCCAGGTAATCAGATGACACGACTGTGCTTCACGCCATCTATTAACATGTACGTCAGTATATGGGGATGTTTCCCCCACATTCAACGCCGAGAATAGAGGAAAAATTAAAGGGGAGATAAAATCCCCCCTTTTTGGTTAACTAATTGTATGGGAATGGTTAATTATTCACCAGATGCCTGTTGCGCTTCCGGCTTGCCATAAATCAGCAACGGTTTGCTTTGACCATCAATTACCGACTCGTCGATAACCACTTTTTCGACATCTTCCATGGACGGCAGATCGTACATGGTATCGAGCAGTGCGGCTTCTACGATGGAACGCAGGCCACGGGCACCGGTTTTACGCGCCATCGCTTTCTTAGCGATAGCATCCAGCGCCTCGTCACGGAATTCCAGATCCACGCCTTCCAGATTAAACAGCGCCTGATACTGCTTGGTCAGGGCGTTTTTCGGCTCTTTGAGGATCTGAATCAGAGCTTCTTCGCTCAGTTCATTCAACGTTGCGACAACCGGCAGACGACCAATAAACTCAGGGATAAGACCAAACTTGATCAGATCTTCCGGTTCAACCTGCGCCAGCAGCTCGCCTTCGCTTGCTTTGTCGGACTTCGCTTTTACCGTCGCGCCAAAACCAATGCCGGAGCCGGTTTCTACACGATGGGAAATCACTTTATCCAGACCGGCAAACGCACCGCCACAAATAAACAGGATCTTAGAGGTATCAACCTGCAAGAATTCCTGCTGCGGATGTTTACGCCCACCTTGCGGTGGAACAGCAGCTACCGTACCTTCGATCAGTTTCAACAGTGCCTGCTGTACGCCTTCACCGGAAACGTCACGGGTAATAGACGGGTTGTCTGACTTACGAGAAATCTTGTCGATTTCATCGATGTAGACAATCCCGCGCTGCGCTTTCTGTACGTCGTAATCGCACTTTTGCAACAGCTTCTGAATGATGTTTTCAACGTCTTCGCCCACATAACCGGCTTCGGTCAGCGTGGTTGCGTCGGCCATGGTGAACGGGACGTCCAGCAGGCGCGCCAGCGTTTCAGCCAACAGCGTTTTACCGGAACCGGTCGGACCGATCAGTAGAATGTTACTTTTGCCCAACTCGACACCATTGCTGGTATCGCCGTTGCGCAGACGTTTGTAATGGTTGTATACCGCGACCGCCAGCACTTTTTTCGCCTGTTCCTGGCCGATAACGTAATCGTCCAAGTGGTTACGAATTTCATGCGGCGTCGGTAGCGCACTGCGTTCACGATGCGGTGCAACTTCTTTAATCTCTTCGCGAATGATGTCGTTACATAAATCAACACATTCGTCGCAGATATACACGGATGGACCGGCAATCAGCTTGCGCACTTCATGCTGGCTTTTGCCGCAAAAAGAGCAATACAGCAATTTGCCTGAGCCATCTTTGCGTTTATCTGTCATGGGTCAAAACCTCTTCTTTGTTCTTTGTGCCGCACACGACGACGCAAATGCCATTCTCAGGCGCAAGCCGCTTACAGCGTTGTGCCGCCCTGGATAAGTATAGCGGCACAGTTGCGCCTCTGGCATCAATTACGATGGGTCAGAATCGAATCGACCAGACCGTATTCCACCGCTTCAGGGGCGGAAAGGAAGCGATCGCGCTCGGTATCACGTTCAATCTGTTCTAATGATTGACCCGTATGAAGCGCCATAAGTTCATTCATACGCCCTTTAACTTTCAGAATTTCACGGGCATGAATTTCGATATCGGTCGCCTGGCCCTGGTAGCCGCCCAACGGTTGGTGAATCATCACGCGCGAATTCGGCAGGCAAAAACGTTTACCTTTTGCCCCTGCGGTCAGCAAGAAAGCGCCCATCGAGGCCGCCTGGCCCATACAGATGGTGCTGACATCAGGCTTGATAAACTGCATGGTGTCATAGATAGACATCCCGGCAGTGATCACCCCGCCTGGGGAGTTAATGTACAGATAGATATCTTTTTCTGGGTTTTCTGCTTCCAGGAACAGCATCTGCGCCACAATCAGGTTAGCCATGTGGTCTTCAACCTGGCCAGTCAGAAAAATGACGCGTTCCTTAAGTAGACGAGAATAGATATCAAAAGAGCGCTCACCACGTGAGGTCTGTTCAATGACCATCGGCACCAGCGCCATATGGGGTGCAAAGTTATCTCGTTCGCCGCTGTATGACATTTCCGTCTCCTGGATAAAATTGAAAAAACCTGCTGTACCGATTGTAACCTTATGGACGGATTATCAGCTAGTCCCTGTGTTATGGGTACGGCATCACCATATTTCAAGCATAACAATCTTTTGTTGTTACGCTAACACCGAAAGAGGCTTTTCGCACGGTTCCATGCAAAATTCATGACAAAAAAAAGCCCACCACCTGGCGGTGACGGGCCTTTGTGCGAATTTAGCGCGTTATGCTGCGTAAATTACGCCTGCTGGTTCATCAGCTCGTTGAAAGTGGTTTCTTTTTCAGTCACTTTCGCTTTCGCCAGTACAGCTTCAACAGCCTGTTCTTCCAGAGCAACATTGCGCATGTTGTCCATCAGTTCTTTGTTTTTGCTGTAGAACTCGATAACTTCTTTCGGATCTTCGTACGCAGAAGCCATCTCTTCGATCAGGCCTTTCACGCGCTCTTCGTCAGCTTTCAGCTCGTTGGTGCGGATAACTTCGCCCAGCAGCAGGCCAACAACTACGCGGCGTTTAGCCTGTTCTTCGAACAGTTCGCGCGGCAGTTCCAGAGCTTGTTTTTCGTTGCCACCGAAACGCTGTGCAGCCTGACGACGCAGAACGTCGATTTCGCTGTCGATCAGCGCAGCCGGTACGTCGATGTCGTTAGCTTTTACCAGACCTTCGATCGCCTGAGACTTAACGCGGTTACGGATGGCGCTCTTCAGCTCGCGCTCCATGTTTTTACGCACTTCAGCGCGCAGACCTTCTACGGAACCATCTTCAACGCCGAAACGTTTGATGAATTCTGCAGTCAGTTCCGGCAGTTCACGCTCTTCAACTTTCTTCAGGTTGATAGCGAATTTCGCTGCTTTACCTTTCAGGTTTTCTGCGTGGTATTCTTCCGGGAAGGTCACGTCGATGGTGAACTCTTCGCCAGCTTTGTGGCCTTTGATACCGTCTTCAAAGCCCGGGATCATACGACCCTGGCCCATCGCCAGTACGAAATCAGACGCTTTACCGCCTTCGAACTCTTCGCCGTCTACAGAACCGGTGAAGTCGATGGTTACGCGGTCTTCTGCTTCAACAGCGCCGTCTTTTTCTTTCCAGGTCGCCTGCTGTTTACGCAGAGTATCCAGCATGCCGTCAACGTCAGCGTCGGTCACTTCAACGATCGGTTTTTCAACTTCGATCGCTTCCAGACCCTGCAGTTCAACTTCCGGATAAACTTCAAACTCTACAGAGTAGGTGAAGTCTTCACCCAGCTTGTATTCGCCCGGAACATAAGTCGGTGCGCCAGCCGGATTGATTTTTTCTTTAATGATGGCGTCAATGAAGTTACGGCTCATCAGGTCACCCAGAACGTCCTGGCGTACAGACGCGCCATAACGCTGAGCAACGATATTCATTGGCACTTTGCCTTTGCGGAAGCCGTCAATACGTACTTTTTTCGCAACGTTGACCAGCTCGCTTTTAACAGCGGTCTCGATGCTGTCAGCAGCGATAGTAATCGTTACACGGCGGCCAAGGCCTTGAGTGGTTTCAACTGAAACTTGCATCTTGTTACCTCAAAAAATCACAGTGCTCGGTCAACTCTTACCCCGCAAGCACAGGTTGTTGGCTTCGCGGAACCGGGATGTTCTTATAACCAATCACATTCCCTGTTACCAGAATCATCCCGAAAGCATTCAAATAGGACGCAGCATTATAGCGGCATCACTTTTATGAGTCGAGAACGGTTATTGCGCGCTGTCGCGTATTTTTTCACAATTCCCGGGCAATTTTCGTCTGAATGCTGGGCAAAAAGCGCAAAATCCAGACAAAACAAAACGGCCCGCAGGCCGTTTTTCATAAAATCTTTAGCAACATACTGGAAAAGCGCCGACAGTTGCAAATGCGTTTTTACGCGATGCTTCCTGCTCCACGACAGGGAGGAGAGGCAAAGACGGTGTCCTGCAACCCTTCCCACTCCTTAATAGTGTAAGTATGCAGAGCCAGCGCATGAACGGTAGTAGAGAGTTCCTCCGCTAAAGTACTGTAAATCATTCGATGACGATTCAGAAAACGTTCACCCGTAAAACGATCGCTGACCAGCACAACTTTAAAATGGCTTTCAGAGCCGGCTGGGACATTGTGACGATAGCTTTCATCCACTACTTCGAGGAATACGGGTTGGAACGCCGCCCTTAATTTTTCTTCTATCCGCTCACGTATCATCATGAAATATCTCCTCCGACAACGCTGAGATGTCATCCATCCCTTTAAATACTAGCCGCTTTTACCGTTTCCATTGCAGCTTAACAACAAATATTTAGGTTTCGTCCTGGTTTTTCCGTCAAGCGTATGAAGTTTACTGATTTAAAGATTGAAACACAGGCCTCGCATCAGCGTTTCTTTTACCAGGGGCGATTATTTCGTCAACATGATGAATTTACATGCCTTACCTACTTCCCCTCGCCGTTGGCAATGTTATGATGGCGGGAATTTTTACCAAACACGCTTAAGAGTCTCTGAGAGCCCGAACATGTTCAAAAAAATCCTCTTCCCGTTAGTTGCTCTGTTTATGCTTGCAGGATGCGCAAAACCGCCAACAACTATTGAAGTTTCCCCGACGATTACACTGCCACAGCAGGATCCAAGCCTGATGGGCGTCACCGTAAGCATTAATGGTGCCGATCAGCGTACCGATCAGGCGCTGGCAAAAGTCACCCGCGATAATCAAATCGTTACCCTGACCGCCTCCCGCGATCTGCGTTTCCTGCTGCAAGAAGTGCTGGAAAAACAGATGACCGCGCGTGGTTACATGGTTGGTCCGAATGGCCCGGTTAATCTGCAAATCATCGTTAGCCAACTGTATGCTGACGTGTCCCAGGGCAACGTGCGCTACAACATCGCTACCAAAGCGGATATCGCCATCATCGCTACCGCGCAGAATGGCAACAAAATGACCAAAAACTATCGTGCCAGCTACAACGTTGAAGGTGCGTTCCAGGCCTCCAACAAAAATATCGCCGATGCGGTTAACAGTGTGCTGACCGATACCATCGCTGATATGTCTCAGGACACCAGCATTCACGAATTCATCAAGCAGAACGCGCGTTAATTTCTGCCCTCTGGCCCGGTGCAAGCCGGGCCTGTAGACGCCCATGTCCAGTCAATATTTACGTATTTTTCAACAGCCGCGTTCAGCCATATTGCTGATCCTGGGTTTTGCTTCCGGGCTACCGCTCGCCCTGACATCCGGCACCTTACAGGCCTGGATGACGGTCGAGAATATCGATCTCAAAACCATTGGTTTCTTCTCTCTGGTAGGCCAGGCTTACGTTTTTAAATTCCTCTGGTCACCGCTGATGGACCGCTACACGCCCCCATTTTTTGGGCGGCGGCGCGGTTGGCTGCTCGCCACGCAAATCCTGTTATTAGTCGCCATTGCGGCGATGGGTTTTCTCGAACCAGGCACCCAACTCCGCTGGATGGCGGCGCTGGCGGTGGTGATCGCTTTTTGCTCTGCCTCCCAGGATATTGTCTTCGATGCGTGGAAAACCGATGTGCTCCCGGCAGAAGAACGTGGTGCGGGCGCGGCAATCAGCGTGCTGGGTTACCGTTTAGGGATGCTGGTTTCCGGCGGCCTAGCCCTGTGGCTGGCAGATAAATGGCTGGGCTGGCAGGGCATGTACTGGTTGATGGCGGCGCTGTTGATCCCCTGTATTATCGCGACGTTGCTTGCACCAGAACCAACCGACACCATTCCTGTGCCCAAAACGCTGGAACAAGCGGTTGTTGCACCTCTGCGAGATTTCTTTGGTCGCAATAATGCCTGGCTTATTTTGCTTCTTATCGTGCTGTATAAGCTGGGCGACGCATTCGCCATGAGCCTGACAACCACGTTTTTGATTCGCGGCGTCGGGTTTGATGCGGGTGAAGTAGGCGTGGTAAACAAAACGCTTGGCTTACTAGCGACCATTGTTGGCGCATTGTACGGTGGGATTTTGATGCAGCGCCTGTCACTGTTCCGGGCACTGCTGATTTTCGGCATTTTACAAGGTGCGTCTAACGCTGGTTACTGGCTGCTGTCGATTACTGATAAGCATCTCTACAGCATGAGCGCAGCCGTCTTTTTCGAAAACCTCTGTGGCGGGATGGGCACATCAGCCTTTGTCGCGCTGTTAATGACGCTATGTAATAAGTCATTTTCCGCTACTCAATTTGCCCTGCTCTCAGCGCTTTCTGCTGTAGGGCGAGTTTATGTCGGCCCCGTGGCGGGTTGGTTTGTTGAAGCACACGGCTGGTCGACATTCTATCTATTCTCCGTCGCCGCTGCCGTACCAGGGCTTATTTTGCTGCTGGTTTGCCGCCAGACGCTTGAATATACACGAGTAAATGACAACTTTATCTCCCGTACCGCATATCCGGCAGGTTATGCCTTTGCCATGTGGACACTGGCGGCGGGCGTCAGCCTGTTGGCCGTGTGGTTACTGCTGTTGACGATGGACGCGCTGGATTTGACGCACTTCTCTTTCCTGCCTGCTCTGCTGGAAGTCGGGGTTTTAGTCGCCCTTTCTGGCGTCGTGCTTGGTGGTTTGCTGGATTATCTGGCGCTACGAAAAACGCATCTGACGTAATCTGTAAATATTATTTAGCTGTAGTAATCACTCGCCGTAATTATTACGGCTAAATAAACATCAGCATCGCTTATTAATATTTGTTCTTTTGTGCGGCTTAGCGTTTGGAAATTATTGGCGCCATTTATAAATTCTATTTTTCTTACACGATTCAGCTAATGAGTCTTTATTTTCTCACCACCCAGTTGTCACTCCAATGATAATTATTTGTTAAATAATTGTTTTATTTCGCATTGGTTATACCAATTGCCCGCCCAGACTCCTTCTGCACTCCCCTTTTGTTATAACGCCCTTTTGCAACAGCTTCTTAAAATCAACCTGATATGTTTTGCAACATATGTGACCTGACAGCCAAATTCAAGTAACAGGAATTTAATCATGTTTACAGTAATGTAACCTTCCCGTAAAATGCCCACACACTTTAAACGCCACCAGATCCCGTGGAATTGAGGTCGTTAAATGAGACTCAGGAAATACAATAAAAGTTTGGGATGGTTGTCATTATTTGCAGGCACTGTATTGCTCAGTGGCTGTAATTCTGCGCTGTTAGATCCCAAAGGACAGATTGGTCTGGAGCAACGTTCACTGATACTGACGGCATTTGGCCTGATGTTGATTGTCGTTATTCCCGCAATCTTGATGGCTGTTGGTTTCGCCTGGAAGTACCGTGCGAGCAATAAAGATGCTAAGTACAGCCCGAACTGGTCACACTCCAATAAAGTGGAAGCTGTGGTCTGGACGGTACCTATCTTAATCATCATCTTCCTTGCGGTACTGACCTGGAAAACCACTCACGCTCTTGAGCCTAGCAAGCCGCTGGCACACGACGAGAAGCCCATTACCATCGAAGTGGTTTCCATGGACTGGAAATGGTTCTTCATCTACCCGGAACAGGGCATTGCTACCGTGAATGAAATCGCTTTCCCGGCGAACACTCCGGTGTACTTCAAAGTGACCTCCAACTCCGTGATGAACTCCTTCTTCATTCCGCGTCTGGGTAGCCAGATTTATGCCATGGCCGGTATGCAGACTCGCCTGCATCTGATCGCCAACGAACCCGGCACTTATGACGGTATCTCCGCCAGCTACAGCGGCCCGGGCTTCTCAGGCATGAAGTTCAAAGCTATTGCAACACCGGATCGCGCCGCATTCGACCAGTGGGTCGCAAAAGCGAAACAGTCGCCGAACACCATGTCTGACATGGCTGCGTTCGAAAAACTGGCCGCGCCTAGCGAATACAACCAGGTGGAATATTTCTCCAACGTGAAACCAGACTTGTTTGCTGATGTGATTAACAAGTTTATGGCTCACGGTAAGAGCATGGACATGACCCAGCCAGAAGGTGAGCACAGTGCACACGAAGGTATGGAAGGCATGGACATGAGCCACGCGGAATCCGCCCATTAAAGGGGTTGAGGAAGAATAAAGATGTTCGGAAAATTATCACTTGATGCAGTCCCGTTCCATGAACCTATCGTCATGGTTACGATCGCTGGCATTATTTTGGGAGGTCTGGCGCTCGTTGGCCTGATCACTTACTTCGGTAAGTGGACCTACCTGTGGAAAGAGTGGCTGACCTCCGTCGACCATAAACGCCTCGGTATCATGTATATCATCGTGGCGATTGTGATGTTGCTGCGTGGTTTTGCTGACGCCATTATGATGCGTAGCCAGCAGGCTCTTGCCTCGGCGGGCGAAGCGGGCTTCCTGCCACCTCACCACTACGATCAGATCTTCACCGCGCACGGCGTGATTATGATCTTCTTCGTCGCGATGCCTTTCGTTATCGGTCTGATGAACCTGGTGGTTCCGCTGCAGATCGGCGCGCGTGACGTTGCGTTCCCGTTCCTCAACAACTTAAGCTTCTGGTTTACCGTTGTTGGTGTGATTCTGGTTAACGTTTCTCTCGGCGTGGGCGAATTTGCGCAGACCGGCTGGCTGGCCTATCCACCGCTATCGGGAATAGAGTACAGTCCGGGAGTCGGTGTCGATTACTGGATATGGAGTCTCCAGCTATCCGGTATAGGTACGACGCTTACCGGTATCAACTTCTTCGTTACCATTCTGAAGATGCGCGCACCGGGCATGACCATGTTCAAGATGCCAGTATTTACCTGGGCATCACTGTGCGCGAACGTACTGATTATTGCTTCCTTCCCAATTCTGACGGTTACCGTCGCGTTGTTGACCCTGGATCGCTATCTGGGCACCCATTTCTTTACCAACGATATGGGTGGCAACATGATGATGTACATCAACCTGATTTGGGCCTGGGGCCACCCGGAAGTTTATATCCTGATCCTGCCTGTTTTCGGTGTGTTCTCCGAAATTGCGGCAACCTTCTCGCGTAAACGTCTGTTTGGTTATACCTCGCTGGTATGGGCAACCGTCTGTATCACCGTGCTGTCGTTCATCGTTTGGCTGCACCACTTCTTTACGATGGGTGCGGGCGCGAACGTAAACGCCTTCTTTGGTATCACCACAATGATTATCGCCATCCCGACCGGGGTGAAGATCTTCAACTGGCTGTTCACCATGTATCAGGGCCGCATCGTGTTCCATTCTGCGATGCTGTGGACTATCGGTTTTATCGTCACCTTCTCGGTGGGCGGTATGACTGGCGTGCTGCTGGCAGTACCGGGCGCGGACTTCGTTCTACATAACAGCCTGTTCCTGATTGCGCACTTCCATAACGTGATCATCGGCGGCGTGGTCTTCGGCTGCTTCGCAGGGATGACCTACTGGTGGCCTAAAGCGTTCGGTTTCAAACTGAACGAAACCTGGGGTAAACGCGCGTTCTGGTTCTGGATCATCGGCTTCTTCGTTGCCTTTATGCCACTGTACGCGCTGGGCTTCATGGGCATGACCCGTCGTTTGAGCCAGCAGATTGACCCGCAGTTCCACACCATGCTGATGATTGCAGCCAGCGGTGCAGTACTGATTGCGCTAGGTATTCTCTGCCTCGTTATTCAGATGTACGTTTCTATTCGTGACCGCGACCAGAACCGTGACCTGACTGGCGACCCGTGGGGTGGCCGTACGCTGGAGTGGGCAACCTCTTCCCCGCCTCCGTTCTATAACTTTGCCGTTGTGCCGCACGTTCACGAGCGTGATGCATTCTGGGAAATGAAAGAGAAAGGCGAAGCGTATAAAAAGCCTGACCACTATGAAGAAATTCATATGCCGAAAAACAGCGGTGCAGGTATCGTCATTGCAGCTTTCTCCACCATCTTCGGTTTCGCCATGATCTGGCATATCTGGTGGCTGGCGATTGTTGGCTTCGCAGGCATGATCATCACCTGGATCGTGAAAAGCTTCGACGAGGACGTGGATTACTACGTGCCGGTGGCAGAAATCGAAAAACTGGAAAACCAGCATTTCGATGAGATTACTAAGGCAGGGCTGAAAAATGGCAACTGATACTTTGACGCACGCGACTGCCCACGCGCACGAACACGGGCACCACGATGCAGGCGGAACCAAAATCTTCGGATTTTGGATCTACCTGATGAGCGACTGCATTCTGTTCTCTATCTTGTTTGCTACCTATGCCGTTCTGGTGAACGGCACCGCAGGCGGCCCGACAGGTAAGGACATTTTCGAACTGCCGTTCGTTCTGGTTGAAACTTTCTTGCTGTTGTTCAGCTCCATCACCTACGGCATGGCGGCTATCGCCATGTTCAAAAACAACAAAAGCCAGGTTATCTCCTGGCTGGCGTTGACCTGGTTGTTTGGCGCCGGATTTATCGGGATGGAAATCTACGAATTCCATCACCTGATTGTTAACGGCATGGGTCCGGATCGCAGCGGCTTCCTGTCAGCGTTCTTTGCGCTGGTCGGCACGCACGGTCTGCACGTCACTTCCGGTCTTATCTGGATGGCGGTGCTGATGGTACAAATCGCTCGTCGCGGCCTGACCAGCACTAACCGTACCCGCATCATGTGCCTGAGCCTGTTCTGGCACTTCCTGGATGTGGTTTGGATCTGTGTGTTCACTGTTGTTTATCTGATGGGGGCGATGTAATGAGTCATTCTACCGATCACAGCGGCGCGTCCCATGGCAGCGTAAAAACCTACATGACAGGCTTTATCCTGTCGATCATTCTGACGGTGATTCCGTTCTGGATGGTGATGACAGGGGCTGCCTCTCCGGCCGTAATTCTGGGAACAATCCTGGCAATGGCAGTGGTACAGGTTCTGGTGCATCTGGTGTGCTTCCTGCACATGAATACCAAATCAGATGAAGGCTGGAACATGACGGCGTTTGTCTTCACCGTGCTAATCATCGCTATCCTGGTTGTAGGCTCCATCTGGATTATGTGGAACCTCAACTACAACATGATGATGCACTAAGAGCGGCGGTTATGATGTTTAAGCAATACCTGCAAGTAACGAAACCAGGCATCATCTTTGGCAACCTGATCTCGGTGATTGGGGGATTCCTGCTGGCCTCAAAGGGCAGCATTGATTATCCCCTGTTTATCTACACGCTGGTTGGGGTGTCACTGGTTGTGGCGTCGGGTTGTGTGTTTAACAACTACATCGACAGGGATATCGACAGAAAGATGGAAAGGACGAAGAATCGGGTGCTGGTTAAAGGCCTGATCTCTCCTGCTGTCTCGCTGGTGTACGCCACCTTGCTGGGTATTGCTGGCTTTATGCTGCTGTGGTTTGGCGCGAATCCGCTGGCCTGCTGGCTGGGGGTGATGGGCTTTGTGGTTTATGTCGGCGTTTATAGCCTGTACATGAAACGCCACTCAGTCTACGGCACATTGATTGGTTCGCTCTCCGGCGCTGCGCCGCCGGTGATTGGCTACTGTGCAGTAACCGGCGAGTTCGATAGCGGCGCAGCGATCCTGCTGGCTATCTTCAGCCTGTGGCAGATGCCTCACTCCTATGCCATCGCCATTTTCCGCTTTAAGGATTACCAGGCGGCAAACATTCCGGTATTGCCAGTGGTAAAAGGCATTTCGGTGGCGAAGAATCACATCACGCTGTATATCATCGCCTTTGCCGTTGCCACGCTGATGCTCTCTCTTGGCGGTTACGCTGGATATAAATATCTGGTGGTCGCCGCGGCGGTGAGCGTCTGGTGGTTAGGTATGGCCCTGCGCGGTTATAAGGTTGCTGATGACAGAATCTGGGCGCGCAAGCTGTTCGGCTTCTCTATCATCGCCATCACTGCCCTCTCGGTGATGATGTCCGTTGATTTTATGGTACCGGACTCGCATACGCTGCTGGCTGCTGTGTGGTAACAAAACCTCTCTATTAAAAAGGTGCTACGGCACCTTTTTTATTGTCTGAGATCAGAGATACGGCTAATAACCGTATCTCTTGACAGAGTGAGCAGATGCACATAAATTAATCATACGGTTGATAGCCGTATTATGTATGAGATCGACTCCCTACGATTTCATTCAGTTAATCAAAGAGGTCACAATGCCTGGAAAAACAGCCACTCTACCCGATGTCGATAAAACGCTGAAAAATGCGCGGGTTGAACTCAAAACCAGTCCCGACGCCAAAAACAGACTTCGTGAAGCTGCGCAAGCCGTTGGGTTAGATTTAAGCGCCTTTATTTTGAGCGCTGCTATGGAACGCGCCGAAAGCGTGCTTGATAACCAACGTCGCCGTGAGCTTTCGAATCAAAGCTGGGAACTGATGAACCAACTCATCGCCGAACCTGCTCAACCGACGCTCGCACTCAAGGCGTTAATGAAAAGGAAAAACAGCGATGGTCGACAAGCATGAAGAGATTACTCTGCCCATAGTCCTCTCCTGTAATTATCAGTCTGATATTACTTATCCTGGGCAAAAACAGTTTGATTGCGGTAACCCTGTTATCGATAAATTTGTACGCACATCGCTAAAGAAAAGTGTGCGTAATAGCGACTGTGCGGCTAAAGCACTTATTGACAGACAAAGTGGTGAACTGATTGGCATCTGTACTTTTACGGCATATTCGCTGGAAAAACAACGCGTTTCTGGCGTCCTTCAGGGTTCACAGCCTTCAGAGATTGGTGTTGTCAGATTAGTCATGTTGGGGGTGGCGCGGAAGTATCAAAAGCGGGGCTTTGGTCAGGACCTACTATGTGATTTTTTTGAACATGTAAAAATAATTCACCAGGCATTACCAATTAAAGGGGTTTATCTTGATGCTGACCCTGCCGCCATTAACTTTTATGCTCGTCTCGGCTTTGTTCAGCTTTCAGCGACACCAAATGCTTTTGGTGCTGTACCTATGTTTTTGGCGATTCAGCATATTCTCGCGGCTTAGATTATTATCGCCACCCGCCAGGGCAAGTTTTGCCTTAGCCGGGGGCTGAGCAGCGTTACCACTTTTGTTCAATTGCCCCCGCTTTCAGCAACTCCACATCCTTGCCGTTAATGGTTGCCGTTGCGGCAACGATTGTGGTCCTTACAGTTGCACAAGATTTTCGCTCAAATTCCGGTTTATAAAGAATTAGAGACGAATTACTGGTAAATGAATCAAATATGTAATCAGTAAAGCTAATATTCAGCCGGTTTAAACCGAAAGGCGCGAAGCCAACCGTTTGGTTAATCTCCTTACCGGATGGGCTACGAATGCTGAATGTCACGCGAAGATTGGCCACTTCGCCTAATTTATTGGTGGTGGCGAAGAGGCTATCCATGCAGGAAAAATCTTTATCTAAAAAATTATCCCGCATCCCAGAACGGGTAACCGTGATCACGGGTAACGTATCGTCAACCGTTTTTCTGTCAATCATGTCTTTTCGACATGTAGCCAGAAAGTCTTCCGGACCACCATAAATGTGGACACCTTTATCAAGATATTCCTTCGCTTTCTTACAATCTACCTCAACATACTGACCATTGGCGTACATCATGCCCAACCTGGACCATGCTAAATTCACACCGTATTGCGCGGCCTGATTAAATAGTGCATACGCTTTGGCATAATCCACCCGCACCAGCTCACCGATGTAGTAGATACTCCCCAGCGCTAACGGAGCTTCTCTGTCACCTTGTTTAGCGGCTAACTCGAACCATTTAATCGCTTCCTGAACATCAGGTTTGGTATCATAGCGAGGCTGATAATATTCCCAGCCTAACAGGCTCTGCGCGTCGACATCTCCCAATTCAGCCATTTTATGCAGTGTATTTATAACATCGGGCGCAGGTTGACCACCGTATATGCTGTCATACAATTCATGCGCTTTCTCGCTTGCCACCACGCCTGGTGAAACTATTAGCATTAAAGAAAATAATATTCTTTTAGTTAACATGTATACCTTTATGTCCTCACTGTCATATACTTCCATAATAATTAACCACCAAACATCCATTTAATGAATAAATACAGTGCCATAAAGGCCCAAGTAATAAGCACACATTTAGCCTGAAACATTATCATCCATGTCACCAAATCGTTTATTTAGTAAGATAAAACTAGCATATTCGTAAGATAAAAAATGCACATGGTAATCAAGAAATGATATTATTATTTTTTTGATGTAAAACTATTTAGCTTTAAAATTCATTTTTTCAACATATAGAGCATTCATTTTATGAATGCAAAAAACATACCTGACACACAAATTATTCTCCTCTGTAATATTTTCTCATTAACACTCTGTTTACCCAACATGCGCTCCGCACTACACTATGTGGGCATTTTTTTAAGAGGTGGTAATGAACGATTATAAAATGACACCAGGTGAGCGGCGCGCGACCTGGGGTTTAGGGACCGTATTCTCGTTGCGCATGCTGGGCATGTTCATGGTTCTGCCGGTTCTGACCACGTACGGCATGGCTCTGCAAGGTGCCAGCGAAGCATTAATCGGTATTGCCATTGGTATTTATGGTCTGACTCAGGCCGTTTTTCAGATTCCGTTTGGCCTGCTTTCCGACCGCATTGGTCGCAAACCATTAATTGTCGGTGGGCTGGCAGTGTTTGCCGCCGGTAGCGTTATCGCTGCGCTCTCTGACTCCATCTGGGGAATTATTCTGGGTCGGGCGCTACAAGGCTCCGGTGCGATTGCCGCTGCCGTTATGGCGCTGCTTTCCGATCTCACGCGCGAACAAAACCGCACCAAAGCAATGGCGTTTATCGGCGTGAGCTTTGGCATTACCTTTGCCATTGCGATGGTGCTTGGCCCGATCATCACTCACAAACTTGGGCTGCACGCGCTGTTCTGGATGATCGCTATTCTGGCAACGACCGGCATTGCGTTGACCATTTGGGTTGTGCCCAACAGTAGCACTCACGTACTTAATCGTGAGTCCGGAATGGTGAAAGGCAGTTTCAGTAAAGTGCTGGCGGAACCGCGGCTGCTGAAACTCAACTTTGGCATTATGTGTCTGCATATTTTGCTGATGTCGACGTTTGTTGCCCTGCCCGGACAACTGGCTGATGCGGGGTTCCCGGCGGCTGAACACTGGAAGGTCTATCTGGCGACAATGCTAATCGCCTTTGGCTCGGTCGTGCCTTTCATTATCTACGCTGAAGTTAAGCGCAAAATGAAGCAAGTCTTTGTCTTCTGCGTCGGGTTGATCGTGGTTGCGGAAATTGTGTTGTGGAACGCGCAAACGCAGTTCTGGCAACTGGTGGTCGGCGTGCAGCTTTTCTTTGTGGCGTTTAATTTGATGGAAGCCCTCCTGCCCTCACTTATCAGTAAAGAGTCGCCAGCAGGTTACAAAGGTACGGCGATGGGTGTTTACTCCACCAGCCAGTTTCTTGGCGTGGCGATTGGCGGTTCACTGGGCGGCTGGATTGACGGCATGTTTGACGGTCAGGGCGTATTTCTCGCTGGCGCAATGCTGGCCGCAGTGTGGCTGGCAGTCGCCAGTACCATGAAAGAACCGCCGTATGTCAGCAGCTTGCGCATTGAAATCCCGGCGAACATTGCCGCAAACGAGGCGTTAAAAGTGCGTTTGCTAGAAACTGAAGGCATCAAAGAAGTGTTGATTGCAGAAGAAGAACATTCAGCTTATGTGAAAATCGACAGCAAAGTGACGAATCGCTTTGATGTTGAACAGGCAATTCGCCAGGCATAAAAGCGAGGCGAAATTGCCTGCTGCGCTACGCTTATCAGGCCTACTAAGCTCCTGATTTACAAACCTTTGTAGGCCGAACCAAGCGTTCATGCCGCATCTGACATGAACAAAGCGCAGGTTGTCGCGATTAATCGCGGAAGTTTTTGAACTGGAACGGCTGACCCAGATCGCCACCGCGCACCATCGCCATGACAGCCTGCAAATCATCACGAGATTTGCCAGTCACGCGGATCTCATCGCCCTGAATTTGCGCCTGCACTTTCAGTTTGCTGTCTTTGATCATCTTGACGATTTTTTTCTGAGTGGCGCTCTCAATGCCCTGTTTCAGTTTCGCTTCCACAAACCAGGTTTTACCGCTATGAACGATATTTTCCGGTACATCCAGTGAACTGCCTTCAATGCCGCGCTTCAGCAGCTTGGCACGCAGAATATCCAGCAACTGATTGACCTGGAAGTCGGACTCGCTCAACACTTTGATGGTTTTGCTGGCGTCGTTCAGCTCAAATGAGGCTTCAACGTTACGGAAGTCAAAACGGGACTCCACTTCGCGGCTCGCGTTATCGACCGCGTTACGTGCTTCCTGAAGATCAACTTCAGAGACAATATCGAAAGATGGCATCTTTTCCTCTCCCTTCATTTTTGATGCGAAGCATAATACCTGCAAAGTTAAATAACCAACAGTCCTGCACCAGGACGTATCCCTTAATTGTGCATAGTCGCAACAGCATGCACAATTAAGGGATAGCCTTATTGAACACCCGGAGTGGTTGCGGGTGAGGAGGAACAATGAAAATTACCGTATTGGGATGCGGTGCCTTAGGGCAATTATGGCTTACAGCACTTTGTAAACAGGGTCACGAAGTTCAGGGCTGGCTGCGCGTACCGCAACCTTATTGTAGTGTGAATCTGGTTGAGACTGATGGTTCGATATTTAACGAATCGCTGACCGCCAACGATCCCGATTTTCTTGCCACCAGCGATCTGCTCCTGGTGACGCTGAAAGCATGGCAGGTTTCCGATGCCGTCAAAAGCCTCGCGTCCACACTGCCTGTAACTACGCCAATACTGTTAATTCACAACGGCATGGGCACCATCGAAGAATTGCAAAACATTCAGCAGCCATTACTGATGGGCACCACCACCCATGCCGCCCGCCGCGACGGCAATGTCATTATTCATGTGGCAAACGGTATCACGCATATTGGTCCAGCACGGCAACAGGACGGCGATTACAGTTATCTGGCGGATATTTTGCAAACCGTGTTGCCTGACGTTGCCTGGCATAACAATATTCGCGCCGAGCTGTGGCGCAAGCTGGCAGTCAACTGTGTGATTAATCCACTGACTGCCATCTGGAATTGCCCGAACGGTGAATTACGTCATCATCCGCAAGAAATTACGCAAATATGCGAAGAAGTCGCGGCAGTGATCGAACGCGAAGGGCATCATACTTCAGCGGAAGATTTACGTGATTACGTGATGCAGGTGATTGATGCCACAGCGGAAAATATCTCGTCGATGTTGCAGGATATCCGCGCGCTGCGCCACACCGAAATCGACTATATCAATGGTTTTCTCTTACGCCGCGCCCGCGCGCATGGGATTGCCGTACCGGAAAACACCCGCCTGTTTGAAATGGTAAAAAGAAAGGAGAGTGAATATGAGCGCATCGGCACTGGTTTGCCTCGCCCCTGGTAGTGAAGAGACTGAAGCCGTCACCACGATCGACCTCTTGGTTCGCGGCGGTATCAAAGTCACCACTGCCAGCGTAGCCAGCGATGGCAACCTGGCGATTACCTGCTCGCGCGGCGTTAAGCTGCTGGCGGATGCGCCGCTGGTCGAAGTGGCTGATGGCGAATATGACGTGATCGTGCTGCCTGGTGGCATTAAAGGCGCGGAGTGTTTTCGCGATAGCACCCTGCTGGTTGAAACCGTTAAACAGTTCCACCGTTCCGGGCGTATCGTCGCGGCTATTTGCGCCGCGCCAGCCACCGTGCTGGTGCCGCACGATATCTTCCCGATTGGCAATATGACCGGCTTCCCAACGCTGAAAGACAAAATTCCCGCCGAACAATGGCAGGACAAACGCGTCGTCTGGGATGCACGGGTAAAATTGCTGACCAGCCAGGGGCCGGGTACAGCTATCGACTTTGGTCTGAAAATTATCGACCTGTTGGTTGGGCGCGAGAAAGCCCATGAAGTGGCATCACAACTGGTGATGGCGGCAGGGATTTATAATTATTACGAGTAGTGTCGGATGCGGTAAGCGTCGCATCTGACCAGATGCGACGTTACAACCACAAATTACGGGCGATATACCTTCACATTGTTAAAGCCCTGCTCGCGCAGATAGAGCGCCTGCAGACGGCTCATCACCCCGCGCTCACACCACAACAGCCAGGTTTTACTCTGGTCGAGATCGCCAAATTTGGTGCTCAGTTTATAGAACGGCAGAGAAACCACATCAACCCCTTCGACTTTCAGTGGCTTATCTTCTTGTTCATCGATAGAACGGATATCGAGGATGACGTCATTCGGGCCGAAGCCATTGACAGTTTCCACTTCCACCACTTCCTGCTCGGTCTGCTGGGCGATTTCGCGGATATCAACGTTATTCGCTTCCTCAACCACTTTATCGAGAATGCTGAAGTCGAACTTCTCTTCTTCCGCTTCAATCTTCGATTTAACCGCTTTCACCGTCGGGCTTTTGGAGATCACACCGCAGTATTCCGGCATCGTGCGAGCAAAGTCTTCGGTGCCAATCTGGCGAGCCAGGTTGATGATGTGCTCTTTGTCGTAAGAGATCAGCGGACGCAGGATCAGCGTATCAGAGACGTTATCAATCAGGCGCAGGTTGGTCAGCGTCTGACTGGACACCTGGCCGAGCGCTTCGCCGGTGACCAGCGCCTGTACGCCGTAACGTTCAGCCACTTTAGACGCGGCACGCACCATCATACGTTTGAGGATAACGCCCATCTGACCGTCGTCGATTTTCTCGAGAATTTCCCCGACGACCGGCTCGAAATTAATAGCGACAAAACGCACGCGGTGGGAGCTGCCAAAGCGGTTCCACAGATAATGCGCCACCTGACGTACGCCAATTTCATGCGCCGCGCCGCCGAGGTTAAAGAAGCAGTAATGCACGCGGCAGCCGCGACGCATCAACATATAACTGGAAACACCGGAGTCGAAACCACCGGAAATGAGCGACAGCACATCTTCCTGGGTGCCGATCGGGAAACCGCCAATACCTTCGTAGCGGCCTTTAATCAGCAGGAGACGATCGTCTTCCACTTCCAGATGGACAGTCACATCCGGATTGGTCAGCTTCACGCGCGCGGATTCAATATGCTGATTTAAACCGCCGCCGACGTAACGTTCCACATCAATCGAGCTAAAATCATGTTTGCCACGGCGCTTCACGCGTACGCAGAAGGTTTTCCCTTCGAGCTGATCGCGATACTGAACCAACGCTTTCTCGAAAATATCGTGCATGTCGGTAAACGGCACGTCTTCGACTTCGAGAATATGGTGGATACCCGGAATACGGGTCAGGGCGTCGCGAATAGTCAGACGCTGGTTTTCATCTTTCGCGCGAACTTCGATGTTATCCCAGTGGCGGACGACAGCGAGCGTCTCATCATAGTGCTTTAAAACGTTACGAATGTTCCCGGTAAGGATTTTTATAAAGCGCAAGCGCACAGATTGGCTTTTGATGGTGATTTCCGGGAACAATTTAATGATAAACTTCATGGCGGCAATGGTTCGTTGGCAAGCCTTAAGCGACTTGTATAGGGAAAAATACAGCAGCCCACACCTGCGGCTGCATCCAGGCGCGGAAGTATACCACTAACATCGCTTTGCTGCGCACATCACCTTACCATTGCGCGTTATTTGCTATTTGCCCTGAGTCCGTTACCATGACGGGGCGAAAAATATTGAGAGTCAGACATTCATTATGCCGAAGAAAAATGAGGCGCCCGCCAGCTTTGAAAAGGCGCTGAGCGAGCTGGAACAGATTGTAACCCGTCTGGAAAGTGGCGACCTGCCGCTGGAAGAGGCGCTGAACGAGTTCGAACGCGGCGTGCAGCTGGCACGTCAGGGGCAGGCCAAATTACAACAAGCCGAACAGCGCGTACAAATTCTGCTGTCTGACAATGAAGACGCCTCTCTAACCCCTTTTACACCGGACAATGAGTAATGGACTTTCCGCAGCAACTCGAAGCCTGCGTTAAGCAGGCCAACCAGGCGCTGAGCCGTTTTATCGCCCCACTGCCCTTTCAGAACACTCCCGTGGTCGAAACCATGCAGTATGGCGCATTATTAGGTGGTAAGCGTCTGCGACCTTTCCTGGTTTATGCCACCGGTCATATGTTTGGCGTTAGCACAAACACGCTGGACGCACCCGCTGCCGCCGTAGAGTGTATCCACGCTTACTCATTAATTCATGATGATTTACCGGCGATGGATGATGACGATCTGCGTCGCGGTTTGCCGACCTGCCATGTGAAGTTTGGCGAAGCAAACGCGATTCTCGCTGGCGACGCTTTACAAACGCTGGCGTTCTCGATTTTAAGCGATGCTGATATGCCGGAAGTGTCGGATCGCGACAGAATTTCGATGATTTCTGAACTGGCGAGCGCCAGCGGTATTGCCGGAATGTGCGGTGGTCAGGCATTAGATTTAGACGCGGAAGGCAAACACGTACCTCTGGACGCGCTTGAGCGTATACATCGTCATAAAACTGGCGCATTGATTCGCGCCGCCGTTCGCCTTGGTGCATTAAGCGCCGGAGATAAAGGGCGTCGTGCTCTGCCAGTACTCGACAAGTACGCAGAGAGCATCGGCCTTGCCTTCCAGGTTCAGGATGACATCCTGGATGTGGTGGGAGATACTGCAACGTTGGGAAAACGCCAGGGTGCCGACCAGCAACTTGGTAAAAGTACCTACCCTGCACTTCTGGGTCTTGAGCAAGCCCGGAAGAAAGCCCGGGATCTGATCGAGGATGCCCGTCAGTCGCTGAAAAAACTGGCTGAACAGTCACTCGATACCTCGGCACTGGAAGCGCTAGCGGACTACATCATCCAGCGTAATAAATAAACAATAAGTATTAATAGGCCCCTGATGAGTTTTGATATTGCCAAATACCCGACCCTGGCACTGGTCGACTCCACCCAGGAGTTACGACTGTTGCCGAAAGAGAGTTTACCGAAACTCTGCGACGAACTGCGCCGCTATTTACTCGACAGCGTGAGCCGTTCCAGCGGGCACTTCGCCTCCGGGCTGGGCACGGTCGAGCTGACCGTGGCGCTGCACTACGTCTATAACACCCCGTTTGACCAATTGATTTGGGATGTGGGGCATCAGGCTTATCCGCATAAAATTTTGACCGGACGCCGCGACAAAATCGGCACCATCCGTCAGAAAGGCGGTCTGCACCCGTTCCCGTGGCGCGGCGAAAGCGAATATGACGTATTAAGCGTCGGGCATTCATCAACCTCCATCAGTGCCGGAATTGGTATTGCGGTTGCTGCCGAGAAAGAAGGCAAAAATCGCCGCACCGTCTGTGTAATCGGCGATGGTGCGATTACCGCAGGCATGGCGTTTGAAGCGATGAATCACGCGGGCGATATCCGTCCTGATATGCTGGTGGTCCTCAACGACAACGAAATGTCGATTTCCGAAAATGTCGGCGCGCTCAACAACCATCTGGCGCAGCTGCTTTCAGGTAAGCTTTACTCTTCACTGCGCGAAGGCGGGAAAAAAGTTTTCTCTGGCGTGCCACCCATTAAAGAGCTGCTCAAACGTACCGAAGAACATATTAAAGGCATGGTAGTGCCTGGCACGTTGTTTGAAGAGCTGGGCTTTAACTACATCGGCCCGGTTGACGGTCACGATGTGCTGGGGCTTATCACCACGCTTAAGAACATGCGCGACCTGAAAGGCCCGCAGTTCCTGCATATCATGACTAAAAAAGGTCGTGGTTATGAACCGGCAGAAAAAGACCCAATCACTTTCCACGCCGTGCCTAGATTTGATCCCTCCAGCGGTTGTTTGCCGAAAAGTAGCGGCGGTTTGCCAAGCTATTCAAAAATCTTTGGCGACTGGTTGTGCGAAACGGCAGCGAAAGACAACAAGCTGATGGCGATTACTCCGGCGATGCGTGAAGGTTCCGGCATGGTCGAGTTTTCACGTAAATTCCCGGATCGCTACTTTGACGTGGCAATTGCCGAGCAACACGCGGTGACCTTTGCTGCGGGTCTGGCGATTGGTGGGTACAAACCCATTGTCGCGATTTACTCCACTTTCCTGCAACGCGCCTATGATCAGGTGCTGCATGATGTGGCGATTCAAAAACTCCCGGTCCTGTTCGCCATCGACCGCGCGGGCATTGTTGGTGCTGACGGTCAAACCCACCAGGGCGCTTTTGATCTCTCTTACCTGCGCTGCATACCGGAAATGGTCATTATGACCCCGAGCGATGAAAATGAATGTCGCCAGATGCTCTATACCGGCTATCACTATAACGATGGCCCGTCAGCGGTGCGCTACCCGCGTGGCAACGCGGTC
The DNA here is from genome assembly GCF_036662595.1 of Escherichia sp. Lx600-2. Classification (NCBI taxonomy): domain Bacteria; kingdom Pseudomonadati; phylum Pseudomonadota; class Gammaproteobacteria; order Enterobacterales; family Enterobacteriaceae; genus Escherichia; species Escherichia sp. Lx600-2. The sequence goes on from NZ_JAYQWM010000008.1 coordinate 79,386, forward strand.
GGCGTGGAACTGACGCCGCTGGAAAAACTACCAATTGGCAAAGGCATTGTGAAGCGTCGTGGCGAGAAACTGGCGATCCTTAACTTTGGTACGCTGATGCCAGAAGCGGCGAAAGTCGCCGAATCGCTGAATGCCACGCTGGTCGATATGCGTTTTGTGAAACCGCTTGATGAAGCGTTAATTCTGGAAATGGCCGCCAGTCATGAAGCACTGGTTACCGTAGAAGAAAACGCCATTATGGGCGGTGCAGGCAGCGGAGTGAACGAAGTGCTGATGGCCCATCGTAAACCAGTACCCGTGCTGAACATTGGCCTGCCGGACTTCTTTATTCCGCAAGGAACTCAGGAAGAAATGCGCGCCGAACTCGGCCTCGATGCCGCCGGTATGGAAGCCAAAATCAAGGCCTGGCTGGCATAATCCCTACTCCACTCCTGCTATGCTTAAGAAATTATTCATGGCAGGAGTGGCAGCATGCAATACAACCCCTTAGGAAAAACCGACCTTCGCGTTTCCCGACTTTGCCTCGGCTGTATGACCTTTGGCGAGCCAGATCGTGGTAATCACGCATGGACACTGCCGGAAGAGAGCAGCCGTCCCATAATTAAACGCGCGCTGGAAGGCGGCATAAATTTCTTTGATACCGCCAATAGCTATTCCGATGGCAGCAGCGAAGAGATCGTCGGTCGCGCACTGCGGGATTTCTCCCGTCGTGAAGACGTGGTCGTTGCCACCAAAGTGTTCCATCGCGTTGGTGATTTACCGGAAGGATTATCCCGTGCACAAATTTTGCGCTCTATCGACGACAGCCTGCGACGTCTCGGCATGGATTATGTCGATATCCTGCAAATTCATCGCTGGGATTACAACACGCCGATCGAAGAGACGCTGGAAGCCCTCAACGACGTGGTAAAAGCCGGGAAAGCGCGTTATATCGGCGCGTCATCAATGCACGCTTCGCAGTTTGCTCAGGCGCTGGAGCTACAAAAACAGCACGGCTGGGCGCAGTTTGTCAGTATGCAGGATCACTACAATCTGATTTATCGCGAAGAAGAGCGCGAGATGCTGCCGCTGTGTTATCAGGAAGGCGTGGCGGTGATTCCGTGGAGCCCGCTGGCACGGGGACGTCTGACGCGTCCGTGGGGAGAAACCACTGCACGACTGGTGTCTGATGAGGTGGGGAAAAATCTCTATAAAGAAAGCGATGAGAATGACGCGCAAATTGCGGAGCGGTTAACGGGCGTCAGTGAAGATCTGGGCGCGACACGAGCACAAGTCGCACTGGCATGGTTGTTGAGCAAACCTGGCATTGCTGCACCGATTATCGGTACATCGCGGGAAGAACAGCTTGATGAGCTACTGAACGCGGTGGATATCACTTTGAAGCCAGAACAGATTGCCGAACTGGAAACGCCGTATAAACCGCATCCGGTAGTAGGATTTAAATAAGAGTCCAGGCCTGATGAGACGCAACAAGCGTCACATCAGGCATCGGTGCACAACTACGACAGAATGCCCAGCGGCCAGTGATGACCAATAAAGTACAGGATGCCAGCGGAGATCACCCCGGCGACAATATCATCGATCATGATCCCCATGCCGCCATGTACATTGCGATCAAACCAGCGGATCGGCCACGGCTTCCACATATCCAGAATACGGAAAATCACAAACCCGGCGGCGACCCACTGCCAGTCATTGGTCGGCAGCGCCATCAGGGTGATCCACATGCCAATAAACTCATCCCAGACGATGCTACCGTGATCGTGCACACCCATGTCTTTCGCCGTTTGATGACAAAGATAGACGCCGATACAGATCCCCAACATCACCACCAGCGAGTAGAGCTGCCAGGGCAAAAAGGTCATCAGATACCAGAACGGAATCGCCGCCAGCGATCCCATCGTGCCAGGAACGATTGGGCTTAATCCACTTCCGAATCCGACAGCAAGCAGATGCCACGGATTACTCATCTTCAGGCGACTTTTCGCGACATCTTTATGGCGTGGCAAAATGGTCATATCCTTTCCAGTCTAACGTGACAGGTTCGCCGTCACGAATAAAACAAAGCCCTTCGATATCGGCGGTCATTTGCCCGATACAGGTAAACGGTACGCCCAGATGTCCGAGAGCCACATCCAGCGCGCCACGGTTCAGTTCCGGCACAGTGAAACACAACTCGTAATCTTCACCGCCAGAGAGCGCCCAGCGCAAAGCCTGTTCAGGTTCAACATGGTGAGAAAGCGCATCAGAAAACGGCAGCAATGCCAGGTCAATACGTGCGCCGCAGTCGCTGGCTTTCACGATATGCCCGAGATCGGAAATCAGACCGTCAGAGAGATCGATAGCTGAATTTGCCAGATCGCGCAGTGCCTGCCCCTGTAAAATACGCGGCGATGGACGGAGATGACGTTTGATCAAGTAGTCCGCATCTTTAGCATCGGCAACCTGCAAACGGTTTTGCAAAATCGCCAGCCCGGCGGCGCTATCGCCCGGTGTACCGGTCACATAGATCCAGTCACCCGGTTTCGCCCCAGAGCGCGTTAAGGCTCGTCCCATCGGAACAAAGCCGTGGATACCCAACGTCATTGATAATGGCCCACGCGTGGTATCGCCGCCAATGAGTTGCATATCGTAATAATTGAGAAGATCAAACAAACTGTCGCTGAAGGACTCAAGCCACGCTTCGTCTACGTCCGGTAAGGTTAATGCCAGCGTCAGCCAGGCCGGATCGGCCCCCATCGCTGCCAGATCGCTTAGGTTCACCGCCAGTGCTTTATAAGCCAGATCAGCAGGATCGATATCAGGGAGGAAATGGTTGCCCGCCACCAGCGTATCAGTGCTGATCGCCAGGGTCTGTTTCTCGGGGATATTGAGAAGAGCGCAATCGTCGCCGATGCCCAGTTCGACATCAAGACGAGAACTTCTTACACGGTCAAAATAACGGGCAATCAGGGAGAACTCGCCACATGCCATACGTTATGCCTCAGCAGGTAAAAAAGAAAAGGCCGGCGATCATGGAACGGTCTTCCGTGAATCTACCGGCCTGGATATTACTTTTTGTTAGGGCGAATCACAGGTGCTGCTTTATCGAGTACGCCATTGACGAACTTATGGCTGTCTTCTGCGCCGAACGATTTCGCCAGTTCGATCGCTTCGTTAATGGCCACTTTGTATGGCACATCGCTACGTTTAGACAGTTCGTACAGCGCAATGCGCAGTACTGCTTTTTCTACCTGTCCCAGTTCTTCCAGCAGGCGGGACAGGTATGGCTTCATCAGTCCGTCGAGGTATGCGGTATTAGTCGCCACCCCGGCCAGCAGCTCACGGAAGTACAGGACGTCAACGTCTTTTACATCCTGTTCAGCCAGGAACTGGTATTCAACATCAGCGATGTCGTTCTGGGACAACTGCCAGGAGTAGAGCGCCTGGACGGCACACTCACGAGCGCGGCGACGAGCAGCAGGTTTCACGGATTTCCCCTTACTAATTTCAGGCCTTGATGGCTTTCAATACATTAATCATTTCAAGCGCGGTCAGTGCAGCTTCTGCACCTTTGTTGCCAGCTTTGGTGCCAGCACGTTCGATCGCTTGTTCAATGCTTTCAGTGGTCAGAACCCCAAAAGCAACCGGAATTTCGCTGTCCTGGGCAACATGCGCCAGGCCGTTGCTTGCACCACCAGCGACATATTCAAAATGGGCAGTGCCACCACGAATAACCGTACCCAGCGCAATCACCGCGTCGTATTTACCGGTTTTAGCCAGTGCACCCGCCGCCAGCGGCAGCTCATAGGCACCAGGCACCCAAACAACGGTAATGTTTTCATCTTTTACCTGACCGATACGTTTCAGTGCATCAATTGCACCTTCCAGCAGGCTGTCATTGATAAAGTTGTTGAAACGCGCGATGGTGATGGCGACGCGAGCGTCCGGGGTAGCAACGTTAGCTTCAATAATGTTCATTTTCTTCCTTCGGGTTCGAGTATGGCCCCGCAGGGGGGCGGATTTTAGCATAATATTTCGTGCGCTGCTTCCCTTTCGAGCCGGGAGATCATGCACCCACTAAATGCAGGCAAACATCCGGGCCTACATGACGTATCTCTTTGAATTTAAATTGGGGGGCGTCAGCTAATTTCTCAAGCCCTGGCAGTGTGCATAATCCACGGGCGTCGCTGCCTAATAGTTTAGGTGCGATATAGACAATCAGCTCATCGACTAAACCCGCCTGCAGCAATGCGCCAGCGAGCGTTGGCCCCGCTTCCACCCAGATGCTGTTAATTTGCTGTTTACCCAGTTGCATCATCAGTACAACCAGATCCAGATGACCTTTATGCGCTGGAATCAGCAAGGTACGCACCGTTTCCGGCCACTCACGAGAATCTTCCTGCGTACGCGCGAACCAGGTTTCGCCGGGCTGCTGCACAATGCGATGTACCGGCGTCACGCGATTTTGGCTATCAATCACAATACGTATCGGCTGACGGAGATTTTGTTGCGGATAGAGCGCCTGAGTTTGTTCATCCAGTTCAGACCAACGCACCGTTAAGGCAGGATCATCCGCCAGCACCGTGGCGCTGCTGGTTAAAATGGCATGACTTTGTGCGCGCAGTCGTTGTACGTCGCGCCGCGCCTGAGGAGAAGTGATCCACTGGCTTTCGCCGCTCGCCATCGCCGTGCGACCATCAAGCGATGCGCCAAGTTTTAACTGAATATAAGGAAAGCCGGTGCGCATCCGCTTGAGAAAGCCTTTATTCAATTGCTCGGCTTCACTCATCATCAGCCCGTGGCTGACGTCAATGCCAGCCTGTTGCAAACGGTAAAGTCCACGCCCAGCGACCTGCGGGTTCGGGTCCTGCATCGCAGCGACCACGCGCGCTACGCCAGCGGCGATGAGTGCGTCACAGCACGGTGGCGTACGACCATGATGGCTACAGGGTTCGAGTGTGACATAGGCGGTCGCACCTTTGGCTTTTTCACCCGCCATTCGCAATGCGTGTACTTCGGCATGTGGTTCACCCGCTCGTTGGTGGTAACCTTCACCGACAATTTCGCCATCTTTGACAATGACGCACCCGACATTCGGGTTGGGGTGGGTGGTAAAACGTCCTCGTTGCGCCAGCTTTAGCGCCCGCGCCATGTAATACTCGTCCTGCACGGCTTAGTCCTCCAGGCGCGCGATCTCTTCGCCAAATTCTTTGATATCTTCGAAACTGCGGTAGACAGAGGCAAAACGGATATAGGCGACTTTATCGAGCTTTTTCAATTGCTCCATCACCAGATTGCCAATCATCTTGCTCGGCACTTCGCGCTCACCGGTGGCGCGCAGCTGCGATTTAATATGATTGATTGCCATTTCGACGTCATCGGAACTCACCGGACGTTTTTCCAGCGCCCGCAGCATTCCGCTACGTAATTTTTCTTCATTAAACGGTTCACGCACGTCGTTGCTTTTTACAACACGCGGCATAACCAGCTCCGCCACTTCAAAGGTGGTGAAACGTTCATTACACACCAGACACTGCCGACGGCGGCGTACGGATGAACCCTCGCCCACGAGACGAGAGTCAATTACCTTAGTGTCCACGGCGAAACAGAATGGGCAATGCATACGGCGTCCTGACCAGGTGGTTAACAGAAATCTATTTTACCCTGAACTGACGATACAACAAAGGCGCAACGCTTTTGAGATAAAGGATCGATGCTTTCGCTGCTTTTACCCTCTACCATTAGGCTAATTGCGACGAGAAAGGGACGACCTATGAATATTAACGTTTTTCGACTGATCCTGCTGGGAAGCCTATTCAGCCTTAGCGCCTGTGTGCAGCAAAGCGAAGTGCGACAGATGAAACACAGCGTCAGCACGCTGAACCAGGAGATGACGCAACTCAATCAAGAAACAGTCAAAATCACTCAGCAAAACAGGCTGAATGCAAAATCCAGCAGTGGAGTTTACCTTCTGCCTGGAGCGAAAACACCGGCAAGACTGGAAAGCCAGATCGGTAATTTACGTATGTCGCTGGTGAATATTACGCCTGATACAGATGGCACCACCCTGACACTACGTATTCAGGGTGAGTCGAATGATCCCTTGCCCGCATTCAGCGGAACTGTTGAATATGGGCAAATTCAGGGAACAATAGACAACTTTCAGGAAATCAATGTACAGAATCAATTGATTAATGCCCCTGCCAGCGTCCTCGCCCCCAGCGATGTTGATATTCCGTTACAGTTAAAGGGGATTTCTGCGGATCAGTTAGGCTTTGTACGTATCCACGACATTCAACCTGTTATGCAGTAAACTTATAGCGGGGCGATTTTGTGCGTCCCGCAACATCCTTCCCCATCATTTTGTTACTCCGCTTACATAACCCAGATTGATAGTAAAAGTTTGCAACAAGGGCGAAAGTCAGTACAATCCCCGCCCGAATGTGTGTAAACGTGAACGCAATCGATTACGTAAATGATAGAACTGTGAAACGAAACATATTTTTGTGAGCAATGATTTTTATAATAGGCTCCTCTGTATACGAAATATTTAGAAACGCAATTTGCGCCTTTTTCACTCCCGCAAGGGATTTTCAAACAGTGGCATACATATGAAAAAAACATTACTGGCAGCCGGTGCGGTACTGGCGCTCTCTTCGTCTTTTACTGTCAACGCAGCTGAAAACGACAAACCGCAGTATCTTTCCGACTGGTGGCACCAGAGCGTTAACGTTGTCGGAAGCTATCACACCCGTTTCGGACCGCAGATCCGCAACGATACCTACCTTGAGTACGAAGCATTCGCTAAAAAAGACTGGTTCGACTTCTATGGTTATGCGGATGCGCCGGTATTCTTCGGCGGTAACTCCGATGCAAAAGGTATCTGGAACCACGGTTCTCCGCTGTTTATGGAAATCGAACCACGTTTCTCCATCGACAAGCTGACCAATACTGACCTTAGCTTCGGTCCGTTCAAAGAGTGGTACTTCGCGAACAACTACATTTACGACATGGGTCGTAATAAAGATGGTCGCCAGAGCACCTGGTACATGGGTCTGGGTACCGATATCGACACTGGCCTGCCGATGAGCCTGTCCATGAACGTCTATGCGAAATACCAGTGGCAGAACTATGGCGCAGCGAACGAAAACGAGTGGGACGGTTACCGTTTCAAAATTAAATACTTTGTGCCGATTACCGATCTGTGGGGCGGTCAGCTGAGCTACATCGGCTTCACCAACTTCGACTGGGGTTCCGATTTAGGGGATGACAGCGGTAACGCAATCAACGGTATTAAGACCCGTACTAATAACTCTATCGCTTCCAGCCATATTCTGGCTCTGAACTACGATCACTGGCACTACTCTGTCGTAGCTCGTTACTGGCACGACGGTGGTCAGTGGAACGACGATGCAGAACTGAACTTCGGCAACGGCAACTTCAACGTTCGCTCTACCGGCTGGGGTGGTTACCTGGTAGTAGGTTACAACTTCTGATTGTGAGAATGCCGGATTTCATATCCGGCATTTTTTATCACTTCTTCTTGTTCATCATCGCTTTCAGGTCAGCGAATGGGTTGTACTTCGCTTCACCGACATCTTTCTGCGCATCTTCCCCTGCGATAACGGTCGTACCATACTGATCCGCTTCGGTATATTTCGAATGCTCATGATCGTGGCAATAGAGACAAAGCAATTCCCAGTTACTGCCATCTTCCGGGTTATTGGTATGGTCGTGATCAATGTGATGAACGGTAAGTTCACGCAGGTTGGAATAAACAAACTCGCGGGAACAGCGACCGCAGACCCACGGATAGATTTTTAATGCTTTTTCGCGATAGCCGCTTTCTAACCGCGCATAGTTTTTTGGGATGATAGCCATGAAAAGTTACCTGGATGAAATGTAGGGTTACGCGCAGTTTCCCAAGATGCGGGGATTTTCGCAATCTCCATACATCAAAAAAAATCCCGATCTTCTGACCGGGATTTTCAACATCAACGGGAACTTGATTACGGCAGAATTGACGGCTGATCCGCCCCTTCTTTTTCCACTTTCTGCTGCAACATGTGTTCGCGCTTCATACCCAGTTTCAGAGCCAACGCAGATGCCACATAGATGGAAGATGCAGTACCGATGGAAACACCGATAAGCATGGTCAGCGAGAAGCCTTCCAGTACCGGACCACCGAAGAGATACAGCATCAGGATAACCATCAAGGTAGTACCGGATGTGATCAAGGTACGGTGCAGCGTCTGGGTCAAGGACACGTTAAAGATTTCGTAAGGCGTACCGCGACGGATCTTGCGGAAGTTTTCACGAATTCGGTCCGATACCACGATACTGTCGTTAAGCGAGTAACCGATAACCGACATCAACGATGCCACAATGGTCAGGTCAATCTCGATATGGAATAACGACAAAATACCCAGCGTAATGATAACGTCGTGCGCCAGCGCAATAACCACCCCTGCCGCCAGTCGCCACTCAAAGCGGAAACCTACGTACACGAGGATAGACAGCAGCGCTGCCATCAACGCCATCGCACCGGTTTGCGCAAGGTCTGCCCCCACGCTCGGACCGACGAACTCAATACGCTTCACTGCTGCATTCTGATTGGTGGATTCGTTAATCACCTTCAGAACCTGGCTGCCCAGCACCTGACCGCCGGTTTCGCCTTCAGCAGGCGGCATACGGACCATGATGTCGTGGCTGCTACCAAAGTTTTGCAGCATCGGCTCTTCAAAACCGGCTTTTTGCAATGCATCACGCATTACGTCAATTTCAGCCGGTTTTTCGAGCGTAATTTCGATAACCGTACCACCGGTGAAATCCAGCCCCCAGTTAAAGCCGCGCACGCCCATAATAACGATAGCAGCGATTAACAGCAGACCAGAGATGCCGAAAGCCCAGTAGTCCCAGCGCATAAAGTCATAGACTTTACGGCCGTGGTTTAGTTGTTCAACAGTATATTCCTGTGCCACATCGCACTCCTCAGATTGACAGCTTCTTGACGCGCTTGCCGCCATATAGCAGGTTTACGATGGCACGCGTACCGACAATCGCGGTAAACATCGACGTCGCCACACCGATACCGGTAGTAATCGCGAACCCTTTAATTGCCCCGGTACCCACTGCGTACAGGATGATGACTTTAATCAGCGTGGTGATGTTCGCATCGAAGATAGAACTGAATGCGCCACGATAACCTTCATCAATTGCCTGTTGAACAGTACGTCCGTTGCTCAACTCTTCTTTAATACGTTCGTTGATCAGTACGTTCGCATCGACCGCTACCGCAAGGGTTAAGACGATACCCGCGATACCTGGCATACTCAGTGTTGCGCCTGGCAACAGCGACATAATACCGACGATCAAGATCAAGTTGGCAATCAGAGCACTGGTCGCAATCAGACCAAACTTCTTATAGAAGATGATCATGAACAGAATAGAAACCAGCAGACCGGCAAGGCAAGCCTCCAGCCCCTGCTCAATGTTCTGCATACCCAGGGTCGGGCCAATTGTACGTTCTTCAACAATCTGAATCGGCGCGATCAACGCACCGGCACGCAGCAGCAGTGACAGCTGACGGGCTTCGTTCGGGTTGTTGATGCCGGTGATACGGAAGCTGTTACCCAGACGAGACTGGATGTTGGCGATGTTAATCACCTCTTCCTGTTTCACCAGAACCGCACGACCATTTGCATCTTTCTTACCGCTGTCTTTGTACTCCACAAACAGGGTTGCCATCGGTTTGCCGATGTTGTCCTTGGTGAAGTTAGACATAATGTTGCCACCAGCGCTATCGAGCGAGATGTTAACCTGCGGCTGGTTGTATTCGTCCTGGCTGGAAGTGGAGTCGGTGATATGGTCACCGGTCAGAATTACGCGTTTGTACAGCACAACCGGCTGACCTTCGCGGGTCTGTTTCACTTCAGAGTCGCCCGGTACGCGACCGGATGCCGCAGCGGCCTGATCAACGTTGGTGTTTACCAGACGGAATTCCAGCGTTGCCGTCGCACCCAGAATCTCTTTCGCACGCGCAGTGTCCTGAATACCTGGCAGTTCAACAACGATACGGTCAGCACCCTGACGCTGAACCACCGGCTCCGCCACGCCAAGTTGGTTTACACGGTTACGCAGGATATTGATGTTCTGCTGCACCGCATATTCACGCGCTTCACTCAGACGAGCATCGCTCATTACCGCACGCAGCTGGTTGCTGCCCTGGCTACTAATCACCAGGTCCGGATGGCGCTTGCTCAGATACGCAATGGCTTCATCACGAGCTTTAGCATCGCGGAAAGTGATGCTCAGGCCGTAGTTGTTTTCTTTACGAACGGTGGTATACGGGATGCCTTTTTCGCGCAGGTCGCTGCGCAGGCTATCGATATTTTGTTCCTGGAGTTTGCCAAGCGCGGTGTCCATATCCACTTCCATCAGGAAGTGAACGCCGCCACGCAGGTCAAGGCCGAGCTTCATCGGCTCAGCGTGAATAGCTGCCAGCCAGCGCGGCGTTGCCGGGGCAAGGTTAAGCGCCACGACGTATTTGTCACCCATAACGCCCATTAATGCTTCACGAGCGCGCAGCTGGGTGTCAGTGGAGTCGAAGCGCGCAAGAATAGCGCCCTCTTCCAGTGCCACAGACTTAGCAGTTATTTTTTCTTCTTGTAACGTTTTCTGGACCTGGATCAGCGTTTGCTCACTGGCGGCGACTCCGCGCGCACCAGTGATCTGAACAGCCGGATCCTCACCAAACAGGTTGGGAAGCGCATACAGCAGACCGATGACAATCACCACGATCAGCATGACGTACTTCCACAAAGGATAACGGTTTAACACGGCAATTCCCTTAGGGAAAAATTTTAATTACAGCGCCTTCATGGTGCCTTTCGGCAGGACGGCAGCTACGAAGTCACGTTTAATAACTACTTCAGTGGTGTCATTCAGCGCGATAGCAATGTAGCCGTTTTCCGCTACTTTGGTTACGCGACCGACCAGGCCACCGTTCGTCAGAACTTCATCACCTTTGGCAATGGAGTCCATCAGCTTTTTGTGTTCTTTGGTGCGCTTCTGCTGTGGACGCAGGATCATGAAATAGAAAATCAGACCGAATACCACCAGCATCAAAATCAAAGACATCGGGCTACCTTGCGCCGGTGCACCCGTTGCCGCTACCGCATCAGAAATAAAAAAGCTCATTAAATTTCCCTCATTATTAATATTAATCAACGTTCAAAGGTGGTACTTCTCGCCCCTGACGCTGGTAAAAATCAGTTACGAAGCTCTCTAATTTACCCTCTTCAATAGCCTTGCGTAAACCCGCCATCAAACGCTGGTAGTAACGAAGGTTATGAATGGTATTGAGTCGCGCGCCTAATATTTCGTTGCAACGGTCAAGATGATGCAAGTAAGCGCGTGAATAATTGCGACAGGTGTAGCAATCACACTCAGGATCGAGTGGGCTAGTATCGCTCTTATACTTCGCATTGCGGATTTTCACCACGCCATCGGTCACGAACAAATGACCATTTCGGGCGTTGCGGGTTGGCATTACGCAGTCAAACATATCGATACCGCGACGTACGCCTTCAACCAGGTCTTCCGGTTTACCAACGCCCATCAGGTAACGCGGTTTGTCTGCCGGAATTTGCGGGCATACATGCTCCAGAATGCGGTGCATATCTGCTTTCGGCTCACCCACAGCCAGACCGCCGACAGCGTAGCCATCAAAACCGATATCTACCAGACCTTTAACAGAAATATCACGTAAATCTTCGTAAACGCTGCCCTGAATGATACCAAACAGCGCATTTTTGTTTCCGAGACTGTCAAAACGCTCACGGCTACGCTTCGCCCAACGCAGAGACATCTCCATGGAGCGTTTTGCGTAATCCCAGTCAGCAGGATACGGCGTACACTCATCAAAGATCATGACGATATCCGAACCAAGATCGTACTGAATCTCCATCGACTTTTCCGGGTCGAGGAAAATCGGGTCGCCGTTGATCGGGTTACGGAAGTGCACGCCCTGTTCGGTGATTTTACGAATATCGCCAAGGCTGAAGACCTGGAAGCCGCCGGAGTCGGTGAGGATCGGTCCCTTCCACTGCATAAAATCGTGCAGATCGCCGTGCAGTTTCATGATTTCCTGGCCCGGGCGCAGCCACAGGTGGAAGGTGTTGCCGAGGATAATTTGCGCGCCAGTGGCTTCGACTTCTTCTGGCGTCATCCCTTTTACGGTGCCGTAGGTGCCAACAGGCATAAAACAAGGCGTTTCCACTACGCCACGATCAAAGACCAGGCGGCCACGGCGTGCGCGACCGTCGGTGGTGTCCAGTTCAAATTTCATTTTTTCTCCACTACGTCAGAAAAACAGTCCAACGTTTTAAACCAGCGCCGCGGAATTACTCCCCGACGCGCTCATTAATTGCCTGCGGATTGTACGTGATAAACATCGCATCACCGTAACTAAAAAAGCGATATTTCTCTTCTACCGCTGCTTTATAGGCGTTCATGGTGTGTTGATAACCGGCAAAGGCCGAAACCAGCATAATCAGCGTCGACTCTGGCAAGTGGAAGTTTGTCACCAGCGCATCGACCACTTTGTACTGGAAGCCCGGATAGATAAAGATTTGGGTATCGTCAAAGAACGGTTCGATGAGATCGTTTTTCGCCGCCTGAGCCGCGCTTTCCAGCGAACGTACTGAGGTAGTGCCAACCGCAATCACCCGGTTACCGCGCGCTTTCGCCGCCAGTACCGCGTCTACCACATCCTGCGGTACTTCAGCGTATTCCGAGTGCATGATGTGATCTTCAATGGTGTCGACGCGCACCGGCTGGAAGGTGCCCGCACCAACGTGCAGGGTGACGAACGCCATCTCCACGCCTTTGGCGCGTAATTTTTCCAGCAAAGGTTCGTCAAAATGCAGACCAGCGGTCGGGGCTGCAACCGCGCCCGGTTTTTCGCTATAAACGGTTTGATAAAGTTCGCGGTCAGCGTCTTCGTCCGGACGGTCGATATACGGCGGCAGCGGCATATGGCCGATGCTGTTGAGAATATCCAGTACCGAGCGTTCATCATTAAATTCGACTTCAAACAGTGCGCCGTGGCGCGCGGTCATTGTTGCGTTAATACTTTCGTCATCGCCCAGCAGCAGTTCTGCGCCAGGTTTTGGCGCTTTCGAGGCGCGAATATGCGCAAGAATGCGTTTGTCGTCGAGCATCCGCTCAACCAGCACTTCAATCTTGCCGCCACTGGCTTTACGCCCAAACAGACGCGCCGGGATCACCCGGGTATTATTAAAAACCAGAAGATCGCCGGGGTTGAGCTTATCGAGTAAATCGGTGAAAGTACCGTGCGTCAGCGCGCCCGTCGGCCCGTCCAGCGACAGTAAACGACAGCTACTGCGTTCAGGCATCGGATAGTGGGCAATCAGGGATTCGGGCAATTCAAAGGAGAAATCGGTAACGCGCATGACACTGACTCAGACTAAAATAAGAGGCGGGTAGTCTAGTGCCGGGGCGCTCTCCCTGCAACCTTTACCCCCCTTTGGATAGAATATAATCGATGAATTTTTTAGCTCACCTGCATTTAGCCCATCTCGCGGAAAGCTCGCTTTCCGGCAATTTGCTGGCTGATTTCGTACGCGGAAATCCTGAAGAAAGTTTTCCGCCCGACGTCGTGGCTGGCATTCATATGCATCGACGTATCGACGTATTGACTGACAATCTGCCGGAAGTCCGCGAAGCACGGGAATGGTTTCGTAGTGAAACGCGCCGCGTTGCGCCTATTACGCTGGATGTCATGTGGGATCACTTTCTTTCCCGCCACTGGTCGCAGCTGTCGCCGGACTTTCCGCTACAGGAATTTGTCTGTTATGCCCGCGAGCAAGTGATGACGATTTTGCCGGACTCACCGCCACGTTTTATCAATCTGAACAATTACTTGTGGTCAGAGCAGTGGCTGGTGCGCTATCGCGATATGGATTTCATCCAGAACGTGTTAAACGGCATGGCAAGCCGTCGCCCACGTCTGGATGCCCTGCGTGGCTCCTGGTACGATTTAAACGCACATTATGCCGCCCTCGAAACCCGCTTCTGGCAGTTTTATCCGCGGATGATGGCGCAGGCGTCACGCAAGGCGCTCTGAAACTTCAAGTTCCGGCGTCACTATTTTTTAGCATTCACATCCAGCGGAGCGGCATAACAACTGTAAGAAAAACATTCGCTGGAATGATTGGCGATATCTTTAAAGTTGCTTTCAGCAACCCCCTCGAACATGAGTACCGTTCTGGACAACTCTCCGTTGTCATTTATATGTGGAAAATCAAATTGTGTACTGAATCGCCATACATCTGTCTTTTCTGGCTCGCTGTTCACAGAGATACGTCGATGGAAGACTCCTCCTGAAAACGTGCGCCAGAACAATTGTTGATCAAAATCTTGTAATATCGCACACTTGGATGCTATTTGTTGTAGTAAACCTGCATACCGTGGACTGCCATCACGAGCAACATTATACAAACACTGACTAAAAGCATCGAACAAACAATAGATGTGATCACTAGTGAAAAAAGGTCTTAATTTTTTTTGTTCTTCGTCGCTGTAATCCAGGAGCATCTCATTGATTTCTTCCTGTGAGAATTTTAAGACAAAATTATCTTCAGGATTTGTTTCTTTGTTGTTTTTTTCAATATTCTTCTCCTCAATGCTATTCGCATTTTGTTTCGCAATTATTTCCGAATTTTTTTTCGCAGTTTTTTCCGCAGTTTTTTTCGCAATTTCTTCTGCAATTCTTTCCCGAGTTTTAAATTTTAAACTGACACCATCGATGTCAACCGGTGTTGTTTTAAGATCTCTCTGCGCGTCTTTCAAATTTAACTCATAGAGTTTGGGCAGTTTATCTGCAGATACGTATCCGGATGAAGAAATCTGGTGTGTACGCAGGGGCGGCTGTTCACAAAGCATCGAGGTTATATCGTCTTTAAACTCTTTTACATTAAACTTCTCGGCATTAACCTTCCCTGTTATAAACCCCGCATCGGTAATTTTCTTCTCTAATTGTTTTGTACGTTTAGAATAATAAGCGTTGTTATCATAAAACTTTTCAAGAAGAGCCCACTCCTCAAGTTGCTTTATGTGATTTTTCAACTGTTGATGTTCTATTTTATATTCATGTGTACTAGAATCATTTTGGTTGCAGGAGTTACAGATTTTTAAGCATAATTTTCCATCAGATTTATTATCTATGGTATCAGTGAAAATATAGGACACTTCAATACTCTGCCCGTACTTATCAGTCATCTCATATGACCATTGCCCCGTTCGTTTCGCATTCTTAATGAATTCGATGGACTCTGCAGGACAACCATGAAGAATAGGCAGAATTTTATCAGGATGCTTAATGAGTAAAATTATTATATTTACAATGTTTGAAAAGAAATTTTTGCTATTTTTTATTTCATCGATTTTTTCCGCTGAAATGTTTACTAAGTTTTCATTTCCGGAAATGAAAAGCGATTTGCCATGGGGGCTTTTTTTAAATTGTTCTTCTGTTTTAGAAAAGACATCATCCTTAAAAGGTAGCAACTTAGAACCAGTAATAAACGGTTTTAATAAATTCGAATTTGAAATTGTCATATCTTTGCTCCACTACAGGGTTATCCTGGAGCATGTTGTACATAACATCATGGGCAAAGAATACCAAAAATCGCTCATATCGATCGGGACAAATATTTAACAAATTCAGCCCTGACATTGAGCAGCTTTTTTGCGCTGCGTAGTGTCAGGGCTGGTGACTAACGACGTAACAAATAAAACAGATGCTTTAGTTCATCCACACCGTAGCCGAAATGGCAGGCAAAGCCAGAATCCCGTCTGTCAGTTGCCCATGGCCTTCTTTGCGTTGCCATTGCACGACATTAAGAAACGGTGACACGGGTAGCACCACTTCACAGGCTTCGCCACGGTTAATTGCCACCAGTACACGCTGCTGATTCAGCACGCGGACAAATACCACCACGTTATCTTCCGCATACAGCACCTGACAGCCGCCACGACGCAGCGCCTGACTTTTCTTACGCAGCACAATCATTCGCTGGTACAGCGCGAATAACGCCGTATCCTGCTTTTCCACCTGCCAGGGAAACGGTTTACGGCAAAACGGATCGTTTTTACCATCCAGTCCCACTTCATCACCGTAATAAATGCACGGTACACCAGGCCAGGTGAACAGCCAGACCACCGCCAGGGGCAG
The DNA here is from genome assembly GCF_036662595.1 of Escherichia sp. Lx600-2. Taxonomy (NCBI): domain Bacteria; kingdom Pseudomonadati; phylum Pseudomonadota; class Gammaproteobacteria; order Enterobacterales; family Enterobacteriaceae; genus Escherichia; species Escherichia sp. Lx600-2. The sequence goes on from NZ_JAYQWM010000008.1 coordinate 95,623, forward strand.
GCGCGCAACATCCCGACCGAGCAGCGTTTTAAATCGCGCAGTATCGTGGCTGTCGAGCTGATTAAACATACGTAATTGCTGTTGATGAGAAAGCCCTGCGCGGTAATTATCCATCCAGGCCATACAGGTTTGAGCGTCAATTTGCTGCGGATCGTAAGAGATGTCGGTATTGGCAAGAAATCCCCACAACGGGAATGTGAAGCCGCGATAGTTCATGGCGGCATCTTCCACATCGGCCTGTAACCATTGCCGTGCATCGCCAAAATGCTCTCCAACTATATACGCTTCTGGCTGGGTTTCTTTCGCCGCTTCGGTGATCCCGGCAACGTGCTGCAAATTATTGCGCGCCCCACCCGCCTCCCCCAGCATATGCACCACATCCAGCCGCCAGCCGTCCATATTCCACGGCGCTTTCAGCCAGTGGCGGACAATACTGTCTTCCCCGCGATAAATTTCATTCACCAGACTTTCCGACTGATAATCCAGCTTCGGCAAGCTGGCATAGCCAAGCCAGTCGAGCGCCGTGCCATCATCACTAAACGAGTACCAGTCGCGCCAGGGCGATTCGGGGTTGTGACAAGCTCCCCCCGTGCCACGATTGTGCCTGTCAAACCAGGCATGGGAATCGCCACTGTGGTTAAACACGCCGTCCAGCACCAGCCGCATTCCCAGCTGCTGCGTATTGTGTCGCAAACGCAGCAACGCCCCATCACCGCCAAACTGCGGATCGACATGGCGATAATCCTCGGTATCGTATTTATGTACGCTGGGAGCTTTAAACACCGGATTGAGATACAGCGCCGTCACGCCAAGTTTTTTCAGATACGGCAGTTTTTCGCTTATCCCGTCCAGATCGCCGCCATAGAACGTTGATCCGCCCGCCTGTGCCGTGACCGGTTCATCCCAGTCACGCAATATGATCTCTTGTCCGGCTGCGTGATGGTAATAGACATGATCCTGTTCAGCTTCACGAGGAAGACTACGGGCGAAACGATCAGGGAAGATCTGATAAAAAATCTGATCCGCAGCCCATTGTGGGCCGATATCCGGTACATCAACGGCAAACTGCTCCAGTCGTGTCGGCGGCATTCGGCTGAAGCCCTGCGGTGTAAACCAACGCTGGCGATCGTGCCAAAGCAATTTGAAACTATAACGCCGCCGGGGTTGTCCGCTGGAGAGATCGATCGCCGCCCGCCATGCGGTGACGCCTGGCTGCGGCTGACTGCGCTGCTTATGCATCGGTACTGGCATTTCTTCGTTATCGTGTTCTGTACGCAGCATAATGCGCTGCGGTGGGTCTTCGCCCGTCAGCCACAGTGTAATGAGCAGTTGATCTTTGCTTTGTTTAACAAATGGGGGCACCGGCAGGTGCCATGCATTTAACATCATAATTCCCCTGTGATGAAAATCTGATCACCTTGCCATAGCCTAATGCAGGATCACTCATCATCTGAAGGATATTTGGGGGAGGAGGACGGGGGCGGATAACTTTCGGAATAGCCGGATCAGGATTTCCTCCTGAACCGGCTTACAGAACGCAAGTATTACTGGTTTTCAGCCAGCTGACGATCGTGGCGGCGTTTAAACATCCAGCCAATCAACAGCACAACAATCCACGCGAAACCGACATACAGCGAGATACGCGTATCCGGGTGATAACCAATCAACCCGATAATAAAGAGCAGGAAAATCAGCCCGCCGATGGTCGTTGCTACCCCACCCGGCACTTTAAATTTCAGCGCGTTAACTTCTTCTGGCGGCAAACGGCGACGGAAGGCAATTTGCGACAGCAGGATCATAATCCACACCCACACCGTGGCGAAGGTTGCCAGCGAAGCGATCACCAGGAAGACGTTTTCCGGCATGATGTAGTTCAGATACACCGCAAACAGCAGCGCGGTAGTCATCACCAGCACCGTAACCCACGGAATACCGCGACGCGACGTTTTGCTGAAAATTTTCGGTGCGCTGCCCTGCTCTGCCATACCGTGGAGCATACGGCCTACGCCAAATACGTCACTGTTAATTGCCGACAGCGAAGCAGTCAGCACAACAAAGTTAAGAATGCTGGCGGCAAAGGTAATGCCCATATGCTGGAACGTCAGCACGAACGGGCTACCGGCAGTGCCAACCTGATTCCACGGGTAGATAGACATAATGACGAACAGCGTACCGACGTAGAACACCAGAATACGCATCGGCACGGAGTTAATCGCACGCGGTATCGATTTCTCAGGATCTTTCGCTTCACCGGCGGTAATCCCGATAATTTCGATCCCACCGTAAGCAAACATCACCATTTGCAACGACATCACCATCCCAAGCCAGCCGTTACTGAAGAAGCCGCCGTTGCTCCACAGATTATGAATACCGGTCGGTTGCCCGCCGTTGCCAATCCCCCAGATGATGATGCCGAAACCAGCGACAATCATGATGATGATAGTGGCGACTTTAAAGAACGAGAACCAGAATTCCAGCTCCCCGAAGACCTTCACGCTCATCAGGTTTACGGCGCAAATGATCAGCACCACGCTCAGTACCCAAATCCAGTGCGGCACCGTCGGGAACCAGACACCCATATAGATACCAAAAGCGGTCACATCGGCGATGGCGACAATTAGGATTTCAAAGCAGTAGGTCCAGCCGGTAATGTAACCTGCCAGCGGGCCGAGGTTTTCCTGCGCATAACGCGAGAAAGAGCTGGCGGCCGGGTTATGTACCGACATTTCCCCCAGCGCACGCATAATGATATACGCCGCGATACCACCGATAATATAGGCCAACAACACGCTCGGACCGGCCATTTTGATGGCGTCTGCCGAACCGTAAAACAGCCCGGTGCCAATTGCTGAACCCAGTGCCATAAAGCGTATGTGGCGGGTACTTAGCCCACGCTTTAGCTTGTTCTTACTTTCCATCAATTCCTAACCCATCAACACAATAAAAAACCACGGGGCATCGCAGCCCCGTGGTTAAAACAAATGTTCAGTGATTTAGTGAGCGCTGGAGGTCACCTGACGACCTGCCGCGCGATCCCAGATAATGGCCAGAACCACCATCACCACTGTTGGCATTAACCACGCCAGACCTTGTTCGGCCAGCGGTAAACGCTGCGCCCAGGACGGTAAGATATCGCTGAATGCAGATGCTTTGATCCCGTCGAGAATACCAAAAAGCAGGCTGATAAACATCGGCGGAGCAATCACGCGGGACGAATTATGCCACCATGAGCGTGTAAAACTTAATACAACCAGTGCGATACACGGCGGATAAATGGCGGTCAGCACCGGTACGGAGATCTGAATCAGTTGGCTCAAGCCGAGGTTAGAAACCACCATCGAGAAGCCGCCGAGGATAAACACCAGCGTACGATAAGAGAGCGGTACGTACTGGGCAAAGAATTCTGCACAAGCACAGGTCAGGCCAACTGCCGTTACCAGGCAGGCGATGAAGATTAACGCCGCCAGCAGGAAGCTACCGCCGCCGCCAAAGGTGTGCTGAACGTAAGCATGCAGAATAGCCGCGCCGTTTGCAGACTGATCGACCAGCGACGCGCTGTCTGAACCCAGACGGAACAGCGCCAGGTACAGCAGAGTCAGACCAACACCCGCCATCAGGCCAGCCCAGACGGTATAACGGGTCAGCAGACGCGCTTCGGTAACGCCACGAGAACGCGCCGCGTTAACAATAACGATACCAAACACCATTGCGCCCAGCGTATCCATGGTCAGATAGCCGTTAACGAAGCCGTTAGAAAACGCAGCGTTTTGATAAGCCTCAGTCGCCGTGCTGATAGAACCCGCCGGCCAGACAATCGCGGCAACAGACAGGATGACCAGCGCGATAATTTTCAGCGGCGCAAGGAAGTTGCCCACGGTATCCAGCAGCTTGCCCGGATAGAGCGAAACCAGAATAACGATAGCGAAATAGACCAGGCTGTAGATAAACAGCGGCAGCGCGGAATCACCCGTCAGCGGCGCAATCCCCACTTCAAAAGAAACGGTAGCTGTACGCGGCGTAGCGAAAAGCGGCCCCACCGCCAGGTAACAAACCGTTGCCAGCAGTACGCCAGCGACTTTACCGATTGGCGTGCTGAGGCTGTCAACACCGCCGCCAACTTTTGCCAGCGCCACTACCGTTAATACCGGCAGGCCAACGGCAGTAATGAGGAAGCCGAATGCCGCAGTCCAGACGTGTTCGCCTGCCTGCAAGCCGACCATTGGAGGGAAAATAATGTTACCTGCGCCGACGAACAACGCAAATGTCATAAAGCCCAGAGCGATGATATCGCGCGATCTTAATTGATGGGTCATAAATCATACTGCCTGTGGATGTGGTGTTGTAACGTTAAATTTTTGTGCCAATCCCTGGGGATGATACAGCGGTATATTTAAACAATTTTAGCGGGAAATACTCCCAACCAGGCGCGGCGAAGAATAGTTTTTCGATTTACCGCGTTAATGCAGTCAGTATGACAGCACCTGAAGCGCAATTTAAACGCTTATAACGTTTTAAAGCAAGGAGGGATCTAAAAACCAGAGGTATATAGCGATAAGAAATCACCAACCAGTATAAAACACTATTTCCGTGAAAAAGACATGGCTAATCATGCGAACAAAAAATCACCAACCGTTGTAAAATCTAGCGCCCGTATTTTGACTGCAAAGAAAATAAGCCAGCATCGGCTGGCTTATGGCAATAAAAGATGACAAAGGCGGATTAATCGCTGTTTTTGGCAATTAAACGTTCCGGGATAACAAAACTGAAACGTGTTCCTTTTCCTACTGTACTCTCAATATTCAGGCGACTTTCGTGATGATTCACCGCATGTTTCACGATCGCTAACCCTAATCCGCTACCGCCGGTTTGCCGGGAACGCGCTTTATCAACGCGATAAAAACGCTCGGTCAGGCGCGGAATATGCTCCGGTGCAATGCCCGGTCCGTTATCTTCAACGCTAAATTCGGCACCGTGCGGCACTCGCTGCCAGCGTACGGTGATATGCGTGCCTTCTGGAGTATGATTCACGGCGTTATAGACCAGGTTCGAAATCGCACTGCGTAGCTGATCTTCGTTGCCAGACACCTTGAGGCCGTTATCTATCTCAAAGGTAAATGTCTGTTTTTTCTGACTCAGAGTCTGAGCCTCGCGCTCAACAACGCGCAGCATCATCGGCACATCAACCTTTTCATTGAGCAATTGCGTCGGCGCGGCTTCAATTTTCGACAGCGTCAGCAACTGCTTCACCAGCCCTTCCATCCGCTGGGTCTGCTCGCGCATGGTGTGCAACGCTTTTTCACGTACCGCGCCTTCCAGCGGTTGCTCATCCATCATCTCCAGGTAACCCTGTAACACGGTCAATGGCGTACGTAACTCATGGCTCACGTTGGCAAAAAAGTTACGCCGCGCCCCTTCCAGTTGATGCATTTGCGTGACATCACGCGCCACCATCAGCAACTGTTTGTGGGTATAAGGCATGACGCGAATTTCCAGATGCCGCCCGGTGTTGAGCACCAGATTGAGCGGGCGAGAAAAATCACGCGTTTTCAGATATTGCGTAAACTCCGGGTAACGCAGCAGGTTAAGGATGTTCTGCCCGTTATCTTCCGGCCAGCGCAAACCAAGAATCTGTTGCGCCAGACCGTTACACCAGAAAATACCGCCCTCTTCCGTGGTCAGCACCACTGCGTCGGGCAGCGACTCCGCGCCGCTACGAAAGCGTTTAATCAGATTGCCCAGTTCACGGCGGCGTTTTTTATTTCGCAGCTGCATCTGGTGTAAGCCGTATAGTAGCGGTTCCCAGCTACCACGCCCCGGTGGCGGGGTCATACTACGATCAACCCACAGCCACCATGAAAGGCGCAATAAATTCCAGAAATGCCAGATAAGCAGTCCCGTTACCGATGCCAGCAAAAACCAGGGCAGGTAACCAAAAAATGCACCCAGGATGAAAGCCGGGAGGCAGCAAAGTAGCAGCTCCAGCACCAGCCTTTTCCACGACAGCCGTTCCAGCACGTAAGATACTCCAGTTAAGAAATCATAAGCCCTGCTCTGCGTCCGATGAGCAAGGCGTTAAAAGCGGGTTGAAAAACGATATCCTGTACCACGCACGGTCTGCACCATGCGGTCATGCCCGCCGGGCTCCAGTGCTTTACGCAGGCGACGAATGTGGACATCGACCGTGCGGTCTTCCACATACACGTTAGTTCCCCAGACGTGGTTTAACAGCTGCTCGCGGCTGTACACGCGTTCAGGATGCGTCATAAAAAAGTGCAGCAGTTTAAATTCTGTCGGCCCCATCTCCAGCGGCTCTTCGCCCGCCATCACCCGGTGAGATGTCGGGTCGAGACTTAATCCCTGCATCTCAATCACCTCTTCCACCGCCATTGGCGAAATACGGCGCATTACCGCTTTGATTCGCGCCACCAGCTCCTTCGGCGAAAACGGCTTGGTGATATAGTCATCCGCGCCGGTTTCAAGGCCGCGCACGCGATCTTCTTCTTCCCCTCTGGCGGTCAACATCACCACTGGAATATCCCGGGTCATCGACTCGCGCTTGAGGTGTTTGATGAACTGGATACCGGAGCCGCCAGGTAACATCCAGTCAAGAAGAATTAAATCCGGCCAGGGTTCATTCAGTTGATTCACAGCACTGTCATAATCTTCCGCTTCGACCGGCTGAAAGCCATTTTGTTCGAGCACGAAGCAGACCATTTCGCGAATTGGAGCTTCATCTTCTACGACCAGAATACGTCTCGCCATGATTTGCCCTGTTGTAATAAATAGGTTGCGATCATTAATGCGACGTCATTATGCGTCAGATTTATGACAGATTTATGAAAAGCTCGTCGCACATATCTTCAGGTTATTGATTTCCGTGGCGCAGAAAAAAGCAAATGGCACATCTGTTTGGGTATAATCGCGCCCATGCTTTTTCGCCAGGGAACCGTTATGCGCATCCTTCACACCTCAGACTGGCATCTCGGCCAGAACTTCTACAGTAAAAGCCGCGAAGCTGAACATCAGGCTTTTCTTGACTGGCTGCTGGAAACAGCACAAACCCATCAGGTGGATGCGATTATTGTTGCTGGTGATGTTTTCGATACCGGCTCGCCGCCCAGTTACGCCCGCACGTTATACAACCGTTTTGTTGTCAATTTACAGCAAACTGGCTGTCATCTGGTGGTACTGGCAGGAAACCATGACTCGGTCGCCACGCTGAATGAATCGCGCGATATCATGGCGTTCCTCAATACTACCGTGGTCGCCAGCGCCGGACATGCGCCGCAAATCTTGCCTCGTCGCGACGGGACGCCAGGCGCAGTGCTGTGCCCCATTCCGTTTTTACGTCCGCGTGACATTATTACCAGCCAGGCGGGGCTTAATGGTATTGAAAAACAGCAGCATTTACTGGCAGCGATTACCGATTATTACCAACAACACTATGCCGATGCCTGCAAACTGCGCGGCGATCAGCCTCTGCCCATCATCGCCACGGGACATTTAACGACCGTGGGGGCCAGTAAAAGTGACGCCGTGCGTGACATTTATATTGGCACGCTGGACGCGTTTCCGGCACAAAACTTTCCACCAGCCGACTACATCGCGCTCGGGCATATTCACCGCGCACAGATTATTGGCGGCATGGAACATGTTCGCTATTGCGGTTCCCCCATTCCACTGAGTTTTGATGAATGCGGTAAGAGTAAATATGTCCATCTGGTGACATTTTCAAACGGCAAATTAGAGAGCGTGGAAAACCTGAACGTACCGGTAACGCAACCTATGGCGGTGCTGAAAGGCGATCTGGCGTCGATTACCGAACAGCTGGAACAGTGGCGCGATGTATCACAGGAGCCACCTGTCTGGCTGGATATCGAAATCACTACTGATGAGTATCTGCATGATATTCAGCGCAAAATCCAGACATTAACCGAATCATTGCCTGTTGAAGTATTACTGGTACGCCGGAGTCGTGAACAGCGCGAGCGTGTGTTAGCCAGCCAACAGCGTGAAACCCTCAGCGAACTCAGCGTCGAAGAGGTGTTCAATCGCCGTCTGGCACTGGAAGAACTGGATGAATCGCAGCAGCAACGTCTGCAGCATCTTTTCACCACGACGTTGCATACCCTCGCCGGAGAACACGAAGCATGAAAATTCTCAGCCTGCGCCTGAAAAACCTGAACTCATTAAAAGGCGAATGGAAGATTGATTTCACCCGCGAGCCGTTCGCCAGCAACGGGCTGTTTGCCATTACCGGCCCAACCGGTGCGGGGAAAACCACCCTGCTGGACGCCATTTGTTTGGCGCTGTATCACGAAACTCCGCGTCTCTCTAACGTTTCACAATCGCAAAATGATCTCATGACCCGCGATACCGCCGAATGTCTGGCGGAGGTGGAGTTTGAAGTGAAAGGTGAAGCGTATCGCGCGTTCTGGAGCCAGAATCGGGCGCGTAACCAACCCGACGGTAATTTGCAGGTGCCACGCGTAGAGCTGGCGCGCTGCGCCGATGGCAAAATTCTCGCCGACAAAGTGAAAGATAAGCTGGAACTGACGGCGACGTTAACCGGACTGGATTACGGGCGCTTCACCCGTTCGATGCTGCTTTCGCAGGGGCAATTTGCTGCCTTCCTGAATGCCAAACCAAAAGAACGCGCGGAATTGCTCGAGGAGTTAACCGGCACTGAAATCTACGGGCAAATCTCGGCGATGGTTTTTGAGCAGCACAAATCGGCCCGCACTGAGCTGGAGAAGCTGCAAGCGCAGGCCAGCGGCGTCGCGTTGCTCACGCCGGAACAAGTGCAATCGCTGACAGCGAGTTTGCAGGTACTTACTGACGAAGAAAAACAGTTACTTACCGCGCAGCAGCAAGAACAACAATCACTAAACTGGTTAACGCGTCTGGACGAATTGCAGCAAGAAGCCAGCCGCCGTCAGCAGGCCTTGCAACAGGCGTTAGCCGAAGAAGAAAAAGCGCAACCTCAACTGGCGGCGCTCAGTCTGGCACAACCGGCACGAAATCTTCGTCCGCACTGGGAACGCATCGCAGAACACAGCGCGGCGCTGGCGCATACTCGCCAGCAGATTGAAGAAGTAAATACTCGCTTACAGAGCACAATGGCGCTTCGCGCGAGCATTCGCCACCACGCGGCGAAGCAGTCAGCAGAATTACAGCAGCAGCAACAAAGCCTGAATACCTGGTTACAGGAACACGACCGCTTCCGTCAGTGGAACAACGAACTGGCGGGTTGGCGTGCGCAGTTCTCCCAACAAACCAGCGATCGCGAGCATCTGCGGCAATGGCAGCAACAGTTAACCCATGCTGAGCAAAAACTTAATACGCTTGCGGCGATCACGTTGACGTTAACCGCCGATGAAGTTGCTAGCGCCCTGGCGCAACATGCCGAGCAACGCCCACTGCGTCAGCGCCTGGTCGCGCTGCATGGGCAGATTGTTCCCCAACAAAAACGTCTGGCGCAGTTAATGGTCACTATCCAGAATGTCACTCTGGAACAGACGCAACGTAATGCCGCACTTAACGAAATGCGCCAGCGTTATAAAGAAAAGACGCAGCAACTTGCCGATGTCAAAACCATTTGCGAGCAGGAAGCGCGCATCAAAACGCTGGAAGCTCAACGTGCACAGTTACAGGCGGGTCAGCCTTGCCCACTTTGTGGTTCCACCAGCCACCCGGCGGTCGAGGCGTATCAGGCGCTGGAGCCTGGTGTTAATCAGTCTCGATTACTGGCGCTGGAAAACGAAGTTAAAAAGCTCGGTGAAGAAGGTGCGACGCTACGTGGGCAACTGGACGCCTTAACAAAGCAGCTTCAGCGTGATGAAAACGAAGCGCAAAGCCTCCGACAAGATGAGCAAGCACTTACTCAACAATGGCAAGCCGTCACGGCCAGCCTCAATATCACGTTGCAGCCACAGGACGATATTCAACCGTGGCTGGATGCACAAGATGAGCACGAACGCCAGCTGCGGTTACTCAGCCAACGGCATGAATTACAAGGGCAGATTGCCGCGCATAATCAGCAAATTATCCAGTATCAACAGCAAATTGAACAACGCCAGCAGCAACTCTTAACGGCATTGGCGGGTTATGCACTGACAGTGCCACAGGAAGATGAAGAAGAGAGCTGGTTGGCGACACGTCAGCAAGAAGCGCAGAGCTGGCAGCAACGCCAGAACGAATTAACCGCGCTGCAAAACCGTATTCAGCAGCTGACGCCGATTCTGGAAACGTTGCCGCAAAGTGATGAACTCCCGCACTGCGAAGAAACTGTGGTATTGGAAAACTGGCGGCAGGTACATGAACAATGTCTCGCATTACACAGCCAGCAGCAGACGTTACAGCAACAGGACGTTCTGGCGGCGCAAAGTCTGCAAAAAGCCCAGGCGCAGTTTGACACCGCGCTACAGGCCAGCGTCTTTGACGATCAGCAGGCGTTCCTTGCGGCGCTAATGGATGAACAAACACTAACGCAACTGGAACAGCTCAAGCAGAATCTGGAAAACCAGCGCCGTCAGGCGCAAACGCTGGTCACTCAGACAGCAGAAACGCTGGCACAGCATCAGCAACACCGACCTGACGGGTTGGCTCTCACTGTGACGGTGGAGCAGATTCAGCAAGAGTTAGCGCAAACTCACCAAAAATTGCGTGAGAACACCACGAGTCAAGGCGAGATTCGCCAGCAGCTGAAGCAGGATGCAGATAACCGTCAGCAACAACAAACCTTACTGCAGCAAATTGCTCAAATGACGCAGCAGGTTGAGGACTGGGGATATCTGAATTCGCTAATAGGTTCCAAAGAGGGCGATAAATTCCGCAAGTTTGCCCAGGGGCTGACGCTGGATAATTTAGTCCATCTCGCTAATCAGCAACTTACCCGGCTGCACGGGCGCTATCTGTTACAGCGCAAAGCCAGCGAGGCGCTGGAAGTCGAGGTTGTTGATACCTGGCAGGCAGATGCGGTACGCGACACCCGTACCCTTTCTGGCGGCGAAAGTTTCCTCGTCAGTCTGGCGCTGGCGCTGGCGCTTTCAGATCTGGTCAGCCATAAAACGCGTATTGACTCGCTGTTCCTTGATGAAGGTTTTGGCACGCTGGATAGCGAAACGCTGGATACCGCCCTTGATGCGCTGGATGCCCTGAACGCCAGTGGCAAAACCATCGGTGTGATTAGCCACGTAGAAGCGATGAAAGAGCGTATTCCGGTGCAGATCAAAGTGAAAAAGATCAATGGACTGGGCTACAGCAAACTGGAAAGTACGTTTGCAGTGAAATAACTATTCAGCAGGATAATGAATACAGAGGGGCGAATTATCTCTTGGCCTTGCTGGTCGTTATCCTGCAAGCTATCACTTTATTGGCTACGGTGATTGGTAGCCGTTCTGGTGGTTGTGATGGTGGTATGAAAAAAGTCATTTTATCTTTGGCTCTGGGCACGTTTGGTTTGGGGATGGCCGAATTTGGCATTATGGGCGTGCTCACGGAGCTGGCGCATAACGTAGGAATTTCGATTCCTGCCGCCGGGCATATGATCTCGTATTATGCGCTGGGGGTGGTGGTCGGTGCGCCAATCATCGCACTCTTTTCTAGCCGCTACTCACTCAAACATATCTTGTTGTTTCTGGTGGCGTTGTGCGTCATTGGCAACGCCATGTTCACGCTCTCTTCGTCTTACCTGATGCTTGCTATTGGTCGCCTGGTTTCCGGCTTTCCGCATGGCGCATTTTTTGGCGTCGGAGCGATCGTGTTATCAAAAATTATCAAACCCGGAAAAGTCACCGCCGCCGTGGCGGGGATGGTTTCCGGGATGACAGTCGCCAATTTGCTGGGCATTCCGCTGGGAACGTATTTAAGTCAGGAATTTAGCTGGCGTTACACCTTTTTATTGATCGCTGTTTTTAATATTGCGGTGATGGCATCGGTCTATTTTTGGGTGCCGGATATTCGCGACGAGGCGAAAGGAAAGCTGCGCGAACAATTTCACTTTTTGCGCAGCCCGGCCCCGTGGTTAATTTTCGCCGCCACCATGTTTGGCAACGCAGGTGTATTTGCCTGGTTCAGCTACGTAAAGCCATACATGATGTTTATTTCCGGTTTTTCGGAAACGGCGATGACCTTTATTATGATGTTAGTTGGGCTAGGGATGGTGCTGGGAAATATGCTAAGTGGCAGGATTTCAGGACGTTATTCACCACTGCGCATTGCAGCAGTGACTGACTTTATCATTGTACTGGCACTGCTGATGCTCTTTTTCTGCGGCGGCATGAAAACAACGTCGCTTATTTTTGCTTTTATTTGTTGCGCGGGATTATTTGCCCTTTCAGCACCTCTGCAAATATTGTTACTGCAAAATGCCAAAGGCGGAGAGTTATTAGGTGCCGCAGGTGGGCAAATAGCGTTTAACCTCGGTAGCGCCGTCGGCGCATATTGCGGAGGTATGATGCTGACGCTGGGGCTGGCATATAATTACGTGGCGCTGCCTGCCGCCCTGCTTTCGTTTGCTGCGATGTCATCGTTGCTGCTGTATGGTCGCTATAAGCGCCAGCAAGCGGCGGATAGTCCGGTGCTGGCGAAACCACTGGGGTAGATTACTGTCACGGTGCGCGTTGCTTATTGCCGGATGCGGCGTGAACGCCTTATCCGCCCTACGCGGTTCTGGCACATTTTGTAGGCCTGATAAGACGCGGCAAGCGTCGCATCAGGCATGATGCGCCAATTGCCTACGTTTTTTACTCTTGTGGCCATAACCACGCAGCGCCGCGTACGCCGCTGGAATCACCATGCTTCGCCTTACGCACCGGCGTTTCACATTCGCCGCCGAAGACAAATTGTTTAATCAACTGCGGAACCGTTTGATATAAACGGTCTACATTGCTCATCCCGCCCCCCAGGACAATCACATCCGGATCGAGAATATTCACGACATGTGCCAGCGATTTTGCCAGCCGCAGCTCGTAGCGACGCAATGCCAGTTCCGCTACCGGATCGTTTTCTTCAACCAGGCGGATAATTTCACTGCCTTTCAGCGCATGTCCGCTCAAACGACGATAATCCGTCGCGAATCCCGTGCCCGAAATAAAGGTTTCAATACAACCTTGTTTACCGCAATAACAAGGGACTTCCTCGCGATAACGCAGTTCGTCTTCGTCCATCCACGGTAGCGGATTGTGTCCCCACTCACCTGCCGTGCCATTGCCGCCGATATGCGCCCGCCCATTGAATGCCACGCCCGCGCCGCATCCCGTGCCGATAATCACGGCAAATACCGTTTGCGCTCCCGCTGCCGCGCCATCTACTGCTTCTGAAACCGCCAGACAGTTGGCGTCATTTGCCAGCCGCACTTCCCGCTGCAACCTCGCGCTTAAGTCTTTATCGAATGGCTGACCGTTGAGCCAGGTTGAATTGGCATTCTTCACCACACCGGTGTAAGGCGAAATTGAGCCAGGAATGCCCATACCTACCGTTCCGCGCTGCCCCGTCGCCTGCTCCGCCATATCAACCAACGTGGCGATCGTTTCAATAGTCTGCCGGTAATCATCACGCGGCGTGGGCAGACGATGGCGGTACAACTGCTCCCCTGCATCGCCCAGTGCAATCACTTCAGTTTTGGTGCCGCCTAAATCGATACCTATACGCACGGTACTCTCCTTATTTTTTTCAATATCAATAGCGTAGAGACGGACAACCGGATTGGCAATGCAAGGCCGCCGACAATTCGTTATCATGCCCGCTAAATTTAACGACAAGGCCGTGGAAATTATCATGCTGTGGTTCAAAAATTTAATGGTTTACCGTCTTAGCCGCGAGATTTCGCTGCGTGCAGAAGAGATGGAAAAACAGCTAGCCTCGATGGCATTTACCCCATGCGGCAGCCAGGACATGGCGAAGATGGGCTGGGTTCCTCCGATGGGATCGCACAGCGATGCGTTAACGCACGTTGCCAATGGTCAAATTGTTATCTGCGCGCGCAAAGAAGAAAAAATCCTCCCGTCTCCGGTGATTAAGCAGGCGCTGGAAGCGAAAATCGCCAAACTGGAAGCGGAACAGGCGCGTAAGCTGAAGAAAACCGAAAAAGATTCGCTGAAAGACGAAGTGCTGCACTCTCTGTTGCCGCGTGCTTTCAGCCGTTTTAGCCAGACAATGATGTGGATCGACACGGTTAACGGTTTGATTATGGTGGACTGCGCCAGTGCCAAAAAAGCGGAAGATACGCTGGCACTGCTGCGTAAAAGCCTGGGGTCGTTACCGGTTGTACCATTGAGCATGGAAAACCCGATTGAACTGACGTTGACCGAATGGGTTCGCTCCGGTAGTGCGGCACAGGGCTTCCAGCTGCTTGATGAAGCCGAGCTGAAATCGTTGCTGGAAGATGGCGGCGTGATCCGCGCGAAGAAACAAGATCTGACCAGCGAAGAGATCACCAATCACATTGAAGCCGGAAAAGTGGTGACTAAACTGGCGCTCGACTGGCAGCAGCGCATTCAGTTTGTGATGTGCGACGATGGTTCGCTCAAGCGTCTGAAGTTCTGCGACGAGCTGCGCGATCAAAACGAAGATATCGACCGTGAAGATTTCGCCCAGCGTTTTGATGCCGATTTCATCCTGATGACTGGTGAACTGGCAGCGTTAATTCAAAACCTGATTGAAGGATTAGGTGGCGAAGCACAACGTTAATTGCTGATTTTCCTTTAATGCCGGATGCGACGCCTGCCGCGTCTTATCCGGCGTACGAAGCCACACCAGGCATATAATTATTCGCTACGGCGGGCAATAATTTTTAGCGCAGCAATATTATGCGTTTTACGCCGTAACTGATCTAATCGCCTCATCCCTATTCGCCTGTCAGCAGCACGCAGAATATTCACTAACCCCCATTTATCGCTGGTAAATTGTTTTGTTAACAACTCCGCTTTTGGGGTGTCAATATATTCACGCAATAAATCAGAAATTGAACAAATATCCGTCAGGTAAGGATACCAGCAAGTTTCACCGTGAAAATTACGCACTCCACCGTTACCTGCAATAAAGTCTTTCGGGTAATCCCAGATCACGTTTTTATCCAACGTGATCCAATAACGCGGTAAATCGGTGCTTCCACCATTTTGGCTGCGCATGGGATAACGGGTACAGTGAATTTGCAGGTTGATCGTTGGCGTCAGTAAGTCATAGATCTCCCGCTGTAACTTGCTCCATGGACGTTGTGTCATTGTTTTTCCTCAAGCCGGTGACGCGCTTCACTGCGAATTTTCCGCGTTGCCCCGGTTTTCACTAAATCACGTAACAGCGAAAGATCGGGTTGTTCGACAAATAAGAGTAATGATGGATCCTCTTTTAACCACGCCGTTTTCACATCGGCAGCCAGCTGTGGATTATTAATAGCCAGCGACCGATCCTGAGGCTCAGTCAATGTCGTTAACAACGACGCCGGGGTATGTGCGTTGCGTAATGCCGTTTGGCGCAAATGATCATTGCGACTTTGCAGCAATGCACGCCACCATTCATCATCTGATTTATCTTTTATCGTCGCCAGTTCTGCAAAAATATCGCTATCCTCACGGTTCCAGCGGTGTAATCCTCTTTCACTTTGCCTACGGGTGCTATTTTTCATACTGACAACAGACAGCGCCCAGTCAGAGTTGAAGCGATACTGTTGATCGAGTTTGTTGATAATTCCGGAAGATAAATCTTTATTATCAAATAATTGGTTACGCATTCGATAGCGGTATTCAGCGGGTAAATCAACCAGTAAATCAATGGCATTATTTAACATCTCTTCGTCAACAACACCATTATCAATCAGCGCCAGCTGTACTTCGTAGGCTTGCTCTTGATCTTCTTGCCGTTTGCTCATCATTAAATTTAATGTGCGTTGCCATAACTGTTTCTTATATTCCAGCGGCAATAATTTATCGCGTGCCAGCTCATCCCAGACGGTGGGAACATCATGCTGAGTCAATAGATAACTAATCACGTCCTTCGATGTCAGATAACGCGCACCTTCGCGCAAATTGTGCACATCTTCGGTAATGACTCCAACTTATTGATAGTGTTTTATGTTCAGATAATGCCCGATGACTTTGTCATGCAGCTCCACCGATT